>DATBHW010000031.1 GCA_036557285.1 Ktedonobacterales bacterium | reverse complement strand
CTCCCGCTGCGGCGCGTCTTCCGTCATCAAGGTCAAATAAGGGGCCACGAAGGCCCACTCGTCATCGCTGACATCACTGGGGTACGGTTTTCTTGCCATGCCCCCAGTCTATCAGAAAAAATGCATAACAGACTCTAGAGGATGAGCGCCTGGGGATGTGAAAGAGTCAATATTTCTCCGCGTGCTCGCTTCTCGCGAAGCGGCACCAACCATTCGTGCTGGACATCCCCCGGTCAGCTTTGAACGCGAGCTTGCGAGCATCACTATAACGCCCGACCTCTGCGCACTCATCCCTGCGAGCAGTCTATCGCATTTTCATCTGCTTTCGTGTCACGAGGTGACATCAGGCTTTGAAAAGTATTGGGCTTAGGCCCCAGCGGCCAGCCCTTTGAACACACCGAGCCGGCTCGGCTCACCTTACCCGATCCGCAGCGAGTGGGTTATTCCGCAACACAGGATTTGCTGCTGCGTGCCTATCGGCTCTCACTGCTGCATGGCTCAGCGCCACTCCTCAGCCTGCAACGCAGCCGCGTGATACCCACCAATTATCAACTCGTGCCGGTGGCGCTGGCGCTGGAGCCAGGAGGCATCTTGCTGAGCTGCTCGTGTTCGGGGGCTGTTAGTCTGGATGATCTGCTGTTTCAATACCCTCGAAGCGGGTCGTACCAGAAATCCTCCTCATCAGCAGCAGCGCCAGGCGCCATTCTACCATCTGCCGCGCAACGTGTGGGGCGCAAAGTCCAACTGCTGGAGGTCTTTGGGCATGGTTTCGATCACCCGATCAACCTGGCAATGCCAGAAACCGCCTACCTGAAGGCGGTTTTCTGCCGCCTGCGCTAGTGGGATGTGTAAGAATTCATAAAGATTGCAGTTCGAGTAGGGCTGAATTGGCGAACGAGATGATCGTTTGCCAATTCAGCTTGGAGAGCAGTACGTCAGCGTGGGCGGATGACCAGCAAGGGTACATCAGCTAGATGCAAGACCGCGCCTGTCACACTGCCATAGAGCCAGCGGCCCACACCCGTGCGGCCATGCGTTGCCATGACAATGATGACCGCCTGCCCCGACTCCATCAGCGTCCTGGCTTGCTCTGCAATATCCAGCGCCGCGCCACCTTCGGTCACCGCGACGGCGGCGGGAATCCCTTGCGCCTGGAAGCGCTGCTGCACGGTTTCCAGATACCTGGTGGCGGTCTGCCGCTCCGTCGGCGCGATAGCCCGGACCGCGTCATTGGCTGCGGCGGCACGGCCCGGTGCACCCACTGTCAGGTCAGGCAGATCCAGCGAACGCAGCAGAGTGACAGAGCCACCCAGTTGATTGGCCAGCGAGATCGCTCTCATCAGGACGGACTCGGCTAGTTCCGAGCCATCCAGCGGCACGATCAGATGGGGCTGCGCCGCTTTGGTGAAGATAGCGGCTGGCTCTTCGCCATGCTTGAGCAGCAGCACCGGTACGGGCGCGCCTTGCAGCACCTGATCCGCCACACTGCCATGAATCAGGCGGTTCATCCCTTCCCGCGCATGCGTGACCATCACAATCAGATCAGCGTGGTGGTCGTGGGCCATATCCACAATGGCAATAGCTGGATCGCCCCCCGTGCGCACAGCCTCAACCGGGACGCCCTGAGCTTTGATTGCTTGCTCCATCCGGATCAGAGAGGCATCAACCTCCTCATGCACCCCTGCGGGCACTTCAAAAGGGCCACCGCGCGAATAGACCAGATACTCGACCTTGCTCACCCGTAGCAGGATGAGCTTGCCATTCGGCCCGGCGCGCTGAGCGAAGGCAATGGCGGTGGGCAATGCCTCCTCGGCCAGTGGCGAGCCATCGAGCGGCACCAGAATGCGGCCATAGGGTGGCAGCCCGCCCGCTGTTTTGAACGGCACCTGATTCGTTGATGGAACCTGCGAGATCATATCTTTTTCTCCTTTTGCCTGCGAGAAGTCAATTGCTACCCACTTCCCAGAGCGGCAGCCTTCCCCCACTTTTCTATCAGGAAGCGTAGTGTATGAGGGTAACGGCAGCAATGATGACGAGTTACTCATTGGTAAAAAGATCAGACACCAGGGCAGAGCAAATGTTAACCCGTTGATAACGAGGTGCGACCTGCCGCGCTACCCCAGAGGGGTATCGTATGCGTGGAGGGAGATCGAGCACCCTGACGCAACGGAGCGCCAGAAGCAAGCTGCTCCAGGCAGCCCTCTCCCTCTCTAGAAGGAAGAGAGACGCGATGAAAGAGCGTATGTCGTTGATTGTCTTTTCGGGCACGGTGGATAAGCTGATGGCCGCCTCCATTCTCGCCACGGGCGGGGCGGCAATGGGCCTGGAGGTCGAGGTTTTCTTGACCAACTGGGGCCTGGCCGCCTTCCGCAAAGGCGACTACAAGGAGAACACGCGCATCACCAAGGAGTATGAGGACTTTGGCCCCATGATGATGCAGCAGATGCAGGCGAAAAAGGTGCCTTCCTGGATGGAGAACCTGAAAGCCGCCAAAGAAGTGGGTGATATGAAAGTGCTGGCATGCTCGATGACGCTGGAACTGTTCGGTTGGACGAAGAATGATCTGGAGCCCATCGTCGAGGATGTCACGGGGGTCGCGACCTTCGTTGACCGTGCCAAAGACTCCAGGATCACCCTGTTTATCTAAGAAGGGGGCAGCATCATGCCCGATCCGATTACCATACCTGATGCCAGGATTGACCGCGAGGTGGATGCGCGCGGGAGCTTCTGTCCCGGCCCGTTGATGGAGTTGATTCGCGTGGTGCGCGCCGCTCCAGTTGGCAGCGTGCTCTCCGTGCTGTCGTCGGACCCCGGCTCGGCGAAGGATATTCCGGCCTGGATTCAGAAGGCAGGCTATGAGTTCCTGGGCGCCTACGCGCTGGAGGGCTACACCCGCTTTGTCATGCGAAAAACGCACTGAGCCACAACCGGGCGCTCAAGGACTGATGCTTCGAGCGCCTGGCTGGTATCTGAGTATTCCAGGAAGAGAGCTTTGTTATGGCTAATGTCATCCAGCGGCCAACCATCGCTATTGTCGGCGGTGGCGTGGGTGGCACGGTCCTTGCTAATCTGCTCGCACGTCAGTTAGATGAAGACGAGGCACGCCTGGTCTTGATCGATCAGAGTGGTCACCATCTCTATCAACCAGGCTGGCTCTACCTTCCCTTTAATGGGCAAGATCCAGAGCACCTGGAGCGTTCGGAACGCTCGCTGCTGCGCCACCGCATTGATCTGTATGTCAGCAGAGTTGAGCAAGTGGATGTAGAAACGCGCTCGCTCCGGCTGGCTGACCCTACTGGCGTTGGACCTACCGAGCGTTTGCACTACGACTATCTGGTCTTTGCCAGTGGTGCGCGCATCGCGCCTGAGGAGGTACCTGGTCTGCCGGAAGCACTGGCACAGGGAAGCGCGCATCAGTTCTACACCCAGGAGGGCGCTGAACGCCTGCGCCAGGCACTGCATGCGTTCCATGATGGGCACATCGCCGTTGCCATCGGCGGCATTCCCTATAAATGCCCACCCGCGCCGCTGGAGTTCACCTTCCTGCTCGAAGCCTATCTGCGCAAACGCGGCCTGCGCGAACGGACGAAGCTCACCTACTACTCACCCTTGCCGCGCGCCTTTACCATCGAAAGCGTCTCCGAACTGGCAGCGCCATTGCTGGCGGAGCGCGGCATCGAGAGCCGCATCTTCTTCAATGTAACTGAGATCGACCACCAGAAGCGCCTGCTGCGCTCGCTGGAAGGCGAAGAGGACCGCTATGATCTCCTGGTCATTGTGCCGCCGCATCGCGGCGCGCTCATCGCCGAACAAAGCGGTCTGGCGGACGCTCAGGGCTGGCTGCCGACCGACCGCGCAACGCTGGAAGTGAAAGGCCAGGAAGGGATCTTTGCCCTTGGGGATGTGACCGACCTACCGGTTTCGAAAAGCGGGTCGGCGGCGCATTTTGAAGCGGCAGTCGTGGCCGAGCGACTCTCTGCCGCTATCCGCATGCGGACGGTGAATCCACGCGAGGGCTGCTACGATGGGCGAGTGATGTGTTTCATGGAGACAGGCTATGCCCAGGCCACGCGCATCGAGTTCGATTATGAGCATCCGCCCGTACCGCCTAAGCCAGGCTGGTTCTATCACCTGGAAAAGATGCTGTTCAATAAAGCCTACTGGTATCTGGTCCCGCCTGCGCGGGTGTGATACTGTTGCCGCGCTGCGGTCTCTGGCCGGGAATGGTCCGTCGCCAGGGACCGCAGCGCGGCAAGCAACTACCTCCTCGGCTTGCTACGCCAGCAGGCGCAGTTCGTAGGCGGCGCGCTCCAACTCTTCGCGGAACTGCGGCGCGGCGATGGCGATCAGGCTGCGGGCGCGCTCAGCCAAGTCGCTGCCATGCAGCGCGGCCACACCGTACTCGGTAACGACGTAATGCACATGCGCCCGCGAGGTCGTCACAGCAGCGCCGGGCGTCATCACGGGCACAATGCGCGAGACCAGCTCGTCCACTGGCTCCAGAAACGCGCGCGAGGCTTTGATGCCGCTGGCATGGGGCATCCGCGCGGTGGCAGGCAGCGCGATGATGGGCCGCCCCTCCTTTGCCAGCGCCGCACCCCGCAGGAAATCCATCTGGCCGCCGACCCCGCTGTAGAGGCGCGTGCCGATGGATTCGGCACAGACCTGGCCGGTCAGGTCCACCTGAATGGCGCTGTTGATAGCCACCATGTGCTCAAACTGGCGGATGATACGGGTATCATTGGTATAATCCGAGGGGTGCAGTTCCACCATTGGGTTATCATCGATAAAATCCAGCAGCCGCTGTGACCCGACCACAAAGCTGGCGACAATCTTGCCGCGATCAAGGGATTTGCGTGTTCCGGTGATGACGCCGCGCTCGACCAGATCGAACACGCCATCGGAGAACATTTCACTATGCACGCCCAGATCGTGCCGGTCGGTCAGAGCCTGAAGCACGGCGTCAGGGATGGCGCCGATGCCCAGTTGGAGTGTCGCGCCATCTTCCACCAGCCCGGCCACATGGCGGCCAATTGTCAGTTGCACGTCATCGGGCACGGGACGCTCCACGGTATAGAGGGGGGCGTCCCAGTGCACGGCATAGTCCAGCCGCGCGACGTGGATGAAGCTGTCCCCGTGCGTGCGGGGTACCTGCGGATTGACCAGCGCCACGACCATCCTAGCATGGTCAACAGCAGAACGGGTGGCATCTACCGATGACCCCAGCGAGCAATAGCCATGCGCATCGGGCGGCGAGACCTGGACAAAGGCCACATCCAGCGGCAGTTCCCTGTCAGGAGCAAAGAGCGCGGGGACATCGGCCAGAAAGACGGGGGTATAGCTGGCGCGCCCGGTGTTGGCAGCCTGGCGCACATTCTCACCCACAAAGAGGGCGCGCAGGCTGAAATGGCCGCGCCAGCACTCCTCGGTGTATGGCGTCGGGCCGTAGGTATGCAGATGCACAATCTCCACGTTCGAGAGCGCTTCGCCGCGTGCCACCAGCGCCTCAAGCAGGGGCGTGGGCGTCGAGCAGGCGCCCTGGACAAAGACGCGATTGCCGGAAGTAATTGCCTTGACGGCGGTTTCTCGATCACACCATGTCGTCATAGATCACTCCTTCTTTTATCTCCGCACCTATCGCGGGCGTGATGGGCGTTAGCCCAGCATCCTACTCATCAGTCGGCGTTTCACCAACTCTACCAGGAATAGATAGAGCGCCGTCATGCCCGCCAGGAACGCGAAATAAGTCAACGGCAGCGGCGTGAACCCCAGCGGGTTCGCCAGGGGCGTAAAAGGCAAGATGCTGGCAACGGTAACAATCAGCAGCGTCGTCAGGATGAGCGGACGGCTTGGTCTGCTGTGCAGCGGGTTGCCTGCTGTGCGGATAATAAACAGCACCAGCGTTTGCGTGGCTAGTGACTCGACAAACCAGCCCGTATGGAACAATGACTCGGAAGCGTTGAACACACGCAGCAGAATAAAGAAGGTCAGAAAATCGAAGATCGAACTGATCGGGCCAATGATAATCATGAAATTGCGAATGAGGGTAATATCCCAACGGTGCGGCTTCTTCACAAAGCTAGCGTCCACGTTATCGGTTGGAATGGTCACCTGGGCCAGATCATAGAGAAAGTTATTGAGCAGAATCTGGGTGGGCAGCATCGGCAGAAACGGCAAGAACACTACTGCTCCAGCCATGCTGAACATATTGCCAAAATTCGAACTGGTGCCCATCAGCAGATACTTCATCACGTTCCCAAATGCCTTGCGCCCTTCCAGAATGCCTTGATGTAGGACACGCAGACTGCGTTCCAACAGGATGATCTCGGCGGCGTCTTTGGCGACATCAACGGCGGTGGAGACAGAAATACCCACATCGGCGGCGTGCAGCGAAGGCGCGTCGTTAATGCCATCGCCCAGAAAGCCGACGACGTGACTGCGGTTTTTCAGCGCCAGGATAATGCGGTTCTTTTGCGCGGGCGAGACTCGTGCAAAGATCGTGGTCTGTTCGGCAATATGCGCCAGAGCTGCATCAGTCATCCGTTCAAGCTCCTCACCCAGGACAATCCGCCCAGGGTCCAAGCCCACCTGCTCGCAGACATGGCGCGTGACCAGTTCATTATCGCCACTGAGAATCTTGACCTGGATGCCGTCGCGCCGCAGCCGTTCCAACACCGCAGCGCTATCTTCCAGCGGGGGATCAAAGAACGCTGCATAGCCGACCAGCACCAGTTCCCTCTCGTCATGAAGCCGATAGGCAGGCTGCATGGGCAGCGAACGATAAGCCACCGCCAGCACGCGATAGCCCTGTGCGCTCAGGTGTTTATAGGTTGCCTCGCACTTGTTCCGTGTTTGAGTGTCCAGAGGATGTTGCTGGCCGTTGACCTCATAGCTGATACAGCCAGCCAGCACGCTTTCAGGTGCGCCTTTGGTAATCAAGAGGCGCTCACCCTCATGCTCCACTGCCACCGAGAGCCGGCGGCGCTCGAAATCAAAGGGGATTTCGCCCAGCTTGCGATAACTCTGTACATCCAGGCTGACATGCTTCAGAATCGCTATATCAAGCGGGCTTTTAATGCCAGTTTCATGAAAGCTATTAAGGTAGGTCAGCAAGAGGGCACGTTCCGAAGGCTGGCCCAGCGGGTCAAACACCTGGCTTAACTCCATATCGCTGCTAGTCAGCGTGCCGGTCTTGTCGCTGCACAGGACATCGATGCTGCCAAAGTTCTGAATGGCGGCCAGGTGCTTGACAATGACCTTCCGGCGCGCCATATGCAGCGCGCCTTGCCCCAGCGTCACGCTGGTAATCATGGGCAGAAACTCTGGCGTCAGGCCCACCGCCAGGGCAATGGCAAAGAGCAACGACTCAAACAGATCACGACGAGCGACCACATTGACCAGGAAGACAAAGAGCACCAGGAAGACGACGGTGCGCATGATGAGCAGACCGAAGCGCCGCATGCCTCGCTCGAACTCGGTCTCCGGCGGTTTGGCTGCCAGGCGCGCTGCGATATCACCAAAAGCGGTCTGCCGACCCGTGGCCGTCACCCGCGCCGTTGCCGTACCACTCACCACCGAGGTGCCCAGAAAGACCCGGTTTTGCGCCTCAGCAGGAGACGATGCGACTTCTGCTGGCTCGGAGGTCTCTTTCTCCACCGGCAGCGACTCGCCAGTCAGCGCGGCCTGCTGGACGTGCAGGTCATGTGCTTCGACGAGCAGCGCATCGGCGGGAATGAGGTCACCAGCTCTGAGGCGAATGAGGTCGCCCGGCACGACCGCGCGGCGTGGCAGTTCGCGCCAGTCACCATCGCGCCTGACGGTGGCGGTTGGCGCCACCTGAGCGCGCAGCCGGTCAGCGGCCTGCTGCGAGCGCGCGGTCTGGATAAAATTGAGCGCAATGCTCAGCAGCACCATCACAGTGATGATGATGGCATTGACCACTTCGCCCAACGCCCCAGCAACGATACTGGCAGCCAGCAAAATCACCACCAGTGGGTTGGTGAGAAAGAGCAGCAGTTGCCGCAGCACCGCTGCCTGCTGCACTGGGGTTGGTTCATTGGGGCCGACTGCTGCCAGCCGAAGCTCAGCCTCTGCACTTGTCAGCCCCTGGCTGGAGCTGGGCGGTTGCTCTGCGAGCGCAGAGGAAGTTGTCTGCCGCATCATGACCTCGTTTGCTGATAGCCTCGAAAAGAGGCGCCCAGAAGAAACTCTGGGCACCTCTCACCAAAAGTGACTGGGCCTCGTTTAATCGCCTGCCGCCGCAGCAACCGTCGGCGTTTTGGCCTGCTTTGCCATCACTTCGCGTGCCTTGCGGTTGGCATTAGTGATGGCCCAGAAGAAGACATATGCGCCAACGATCAGAACCCCGGCCATAGAAATGTAGGTCAGCGGCCAAGCCCAGGCGAGATTGCTGGTAGTGGCAAAGAAGCTGACAAAATTGGCGTACCCGTCAGAAGCAAAGTTCTCGGCCAAACTGGCCCCTTCTACTGCCAGCACCTGCGGAACGAAGTAGAGGGTTGCGCCAATGACCAGCAGGAAGGTTGAGAGCCGATACGCACCCAGATCATCATCGGCCTTGCGCACTAACTTCACGATCAGTGCCAGCAGCAAGAAGAGCGCTGAAAGCGAGCCGGTGAGCGGCAGCGGTAGGGTTGCCACCAGATTGGGCATAAAGAAGACAAAGCTCAACACGAAGGTTGCGAGCATAAAGGCATCGCGCATTAAAACGTAGGACATCCACCATACATCAGCCCCCAAGCGCAAGCCGCTCTTGCGCAGCACGCGCGTGAGGTAGGGCCGCCCGATGTGCAGCAGCAAGATGGTCGTCCACAGCGCGGGCAGAAACGCGACGACACTCAAGATCAGCCATTGTGAGCCACCCTGCACCAGCGCGTTGGTGATCGCAGTGGCAACATCGTCAGGTGAGAGTGGAGCGGGTGCAATTTGAGCGAGCATCGAAAAACTCCTTTACGATCAGGTCCGCTGCCTCAGGCATCCTGAGGTCGGGAGGCGATCAGCTGTAATCAGAACGATCAGGCACGCCAGGAATCTGCTTCAGGTTCCTATGCTGCCGCTTGCTCTTCCGCCGGTTTGGCTGGAGCACGCAGCGAATACATCACCGCGACAATCCCCATGAGAGCAACCAGGCCGACGGCAATGAGTGTGAGCCAGGCGGCCAGTATCGGATTGGTGTTGCTGACCAGGCTGGTTGAAAGATTACTCAGGCCGCCAGCCGCGACGGCGTTGGCTTGCGTGCCCAGCACGTAGGGGATGAGATAGAGCAGCGCGCCCAGCCCCAGCAGAAACGAGTTGATGGTGTAGATACGCTCGTCGTTGTCATCGCCTTTGCTTACCAGCTTGACCAGCAAGACGGCAAAGAAGCAGCTTGCTGCCAAACCGCCGGTCACCGGCAGCGGATTTTCGTTTACCACGTCTGGGAAGAAGTACATAAAACTCATCACAAAGCCGGTCACAATCAGGAAGTCGCGGGCGCCTGCATAGACCATCCAGAGCAGGTCCGCGCCCAGCCGCAAGGTAAACTTGCTCATCATTCCGAGCAGATAGGGCCGCCCCAGGTGCAGCGCCAGGATGGTAATCCAGAGGATGGGCAGAACCGCTGCCAGGGTGCCTTCGATAAATTGTTCGCCGCCGCCATTAATCCCATCGATGATCGCATTGGTCAGATCGTTAACGTTCATGAGATAGACCCCTTTCTTGAGTGGGCTGAGAATCCAGCAAATGGCCCTTGATGCTCCTCAGCCCCTGTCGTTGCTATACACCCTGGCTTCGATTCGGCGCCAGCGTGCCTACTCGTTCTCGTGTGCGGTTGGCATCTTTAATGGTTGGGCACAGATACGCCAGATCGCAGCGCAAGCATCGCTGGGCTTCGGCGCGGGCCTGGCTCTCGGTCAAGCCGAGAGCGAACTCGCTTGTCTTGTCACGCGATTGGTCGGCGGAGCGCAGCGACATCTCGGTGCGCGGCTTCGTCGCCAGGTACACTTCGACGGCCCCATCGGGCAAGGTTGAAGGTGTCTGCAACTCATCTTCTGGCAGTTCGGCGATCTGCTCTGGCGGTAAGCCGCGCAAATAGGCATGGATTGCGCGCGCCGCCTGGCGGCCATGCGCGGCAGCGTGAATGATCGAGCGCGGGCCATAGGTGGCGTCGCCAGCAGCAAAGACACCTGGTTGCCCCGTCGCTAACGTTTGGGGGTTAATCATCAGCCCACCCCAAGCGGCGATCTCTACCTGTGTACCTTCTGGCAAGAAGGAGGGGTCAGGCGCTTCGCCAATGGCGACCAGAATCACCTCCACGGCCAGTTCAAATGTGGCGCCTTCAATCGGCACAGGCCGTCTGTGGCCTGCTGCGTCCGGCTCGCCCAGCTTCATCCGCTGGCAAACCACACTCTTCAGCGTGCCTTGCTGTCCCTTGAGTTCTATAGGCGCGGCCAGTTCGTGCAGTGTCAAGCCCTCTTCAAGGGCGGCGCGCACTTCCTCTTTCTGCGCGGGCATCTCGGCCTGAGTGCGGCGATAAAGAATATGCACTGCTTGTGCGCCAGAGCGCCAGGCCGAGCGCGCCGCGTCCATCGCGGTGCTGCCGCCGCCGACCACCGCCACGACTTTGCCGGAGAGATTGGTTTCGACGCCCAGATTGAAGTCTTTCAGGAAGCCGGTGGCCGGGATGACGCCCGCCAACTGGTTTTCATCAGCCAGCCCCAGCCGCTGGCTCTTCTGCGCACCCACCGCAATCAGCACTGCCTGATACTCCCGGCGCAGCTCATCCAGCGAGACATCGCGGCCAATAGCGGTGTTGGTGCGCACCTCTACGCCCAGGTCGATGATCGCCTGGATGTCTCGATTGAGCTCCACCCTCGGCAGCCGGTATTCGGGGATGCCAATCGACATCATCCCCCCGGCCACTGGCATCGCCTCGTAGATTGTGACCGGATAGCCCCGCCGCGCCAGGTAATAGGCCGCGCTGAGTCCGGTCGGGCCGGAGCCAACGATGGCGACGCGCTCAGCAAAGCGTTCCTTAGGCGGCTTGAGGAAGCGCCGTCCGGCGTAGCCGTGATCGGAAGCGAAGCGCTTCAGATCACGGATGGCGATGGGCTGCTCAAATTCGCCGCGTCGGCAGGCATCCTCGCAGGGCGCGGTGCAGACCCGACCACAGATCACTGGGAACGGATTTGGCTCAGCGGCGACGGCCAGTGCTTCCTCATAGCGTCCCTCTGCGATCAACCCGACATACAAACCCGCATTGGTACCAACGGGGCACGCTTCCTGGCAGGGAGCCTTGATCGTCTGGTTCGCCTCACCCAGCCAGCTCCGCCAGATCTGCCAGGATTCGGTGGTGTGCGCCACCTTCCAGTGCAGCAGCGCATCATAGGGGGCCTCGCCCGGTACCTCTGCCACCACGGCGGTATACGCCTGGAGCGGATACCAGACCTTGCCATCCTCGTCTGCTGGCGGATGCTCGATGGGCCCCTGCGGCGCGGCGAAGACCACTTTGCCGACCCCTGCTTCGATTGTGATGGCCTGAGTTGGACATTCCTGGAAGCAGACCTGGCAGCCAACGCAGGCGGCAATCTGCACAGGCGTTGCCATCAACTCTGGCCCGTTTGCGGCCCCAAAGGGAATAGGTGTTGGCGGCGCGCCCGCCTGGCCCTGGGGGCGGGTCATATCCAGGCACCGAACCGGACACAGATCCATGCAGATGCCGCAGTTGATGCACGCCCCCTCATCAACCTGAAAACGATAGGCCATACAGCCCTCCTTACTCTACCAGGGATTCCCTTCCTGGTAGACCACACGCTAAGCGAACGAACGATTATTCCTTCCCTCTGCTATGCTCTTTTGTTATGAGGGGAGTGTAAGGTGGGCAGGTTGCTGCGGCGAGAACAGAAGCTAACAAAACGGTAACAAATCGGCAGTTGGATCATTTGACAAGCTTTTGACCATTTTGTAACGCTCGATAACCGGAAGCGTTATGTCGGAGCATTATGCTCAAGGTACGTAAAGGCAAGGAAGCCCCGTTTGGACTGATACTACTCGTACTGGTGAGAAATAGGAGCACTCTGATGTTTCAGCGCATTCTGGTCCCACTGGATGGCTCCCCACATGCCGAAGCCGCGCTCGCGCCTGCCGCGTCGCTGGCACTGCGCTTT
The DNA here is from genome assembly GCA_036557285.1 of Ktedonobacterales bacterium. NCBI lineage: Bacteria > Bacillati > Chloroflexota > Ktedonobacteria > Ktedonobacterales > Ktedonobacterales bacterium. The sequence continues at coordinate 16,553 of DATBHW010000031.1, read as the reverse complement.
GAGGCGGGGATGTTGTTGGTACGCACCATTCTGGTGCATGTCTTCCCTGGGGCTAATCCTGGCCTGGCGCAGCTTGAGGCGCTACGTGAGGCCGAGGGCTATCTGGATACGGTTGCCACTCGCGTCAGAAAAACCGGGGTCGCCGTGCGCACGGCGATTCCCTATGATGCTCCCGCTCTCGGTATTGCCGATCAGGCAGAGTTTCGCCATATTGACCTGATTGTGATGAGTACGCATGGGCGGAAGTGGCCGGAAACCCTCCTGCACCCAAGCGTCACGATGGGGGTTCTGGAACACACGCGGGCGCCCATCCTGGCCTTGAAGAGTGCTCAAGAAGAGACGGACCAGCCGCAGCTTCCTCGTTTTATGACGAATCCCGCTGCGCCCATTATTGTCCCGCTGGATGGCTCACTCCTGTCCGAGAGCGCGCTGCCGTTGGCTGAGGGACTGGCAACCACCTTTGGCAATCCGCTGCTGCTAGTGCGGGCGATTGAGCGGACCCATAGTGCTTTAGCTTCCCTTGATAATCCTATCCTTCTCGCCAAGATCGAGGAAAGGACTATTGAAGAAACGCGAAGCTACCTCCAGCGCAAACAGCACGAGGTCTCCAGTCGGGGCGTGCGCGCCACCAGTGAAAGCTCAACAGGATCGCCCGCCTGGTTCATTGATGAAAGCGCCAAGGCGCACCAGGCGGGCCTGGTGGTGATGGCCTCGCATGGTCGCAGCGGCCTGGGACGGTTCCTGTTGGGCAGCGTTGCCCAGACGGTACTGCGCGAGAGCGACGTTCCGGTATTACTGATACGGCTCCATGAGCCACAGGGCTGATCAGGTGTCGGCTGGCTCCTCGACTGAGGAGCCAGTTCCATCCTAGAGAAAGGAACCTGAAGCGAGCCGTCCAGCGCCACCAGAATAGGCGCCTGCTGGTCGGTCATGAAGCGCGGCAGGTGGAGCGTGAGCGGGGATGTCCCCTGAACTGTTACCACTTTATAAGAGCCGTTAACCTCGCTTGCTACTCAGGGGTCGTATGCTGTAGGTGTCGAAAGGAACGGAACGAGGCAAGCGCAAGGATTCATACCTTTCACCCCCTCGCTCCGCTCACCATCAAGCACACGCGCGAGGAGGCGTCATCATGAACCTGTTGAAACGCATCTACACCAACAACAACCTTCGTAGTGTTCTCTGGTTCTTTGTGCGAGTGTATCTGGCCTATGAGTGGATTACGGCGTCGGCTGAGAAGCTGGGTACCAGCTCGGCGGTCTGGGTCGGCCCGAAGGCTGGCACGGCGGTCAAGGGGTTCCTGACCTTCGCGGCCTCGCCCGCGCAGACCGGTGGCGATCATCCGAGCGTGCTGGGCTGGTATGCCTGGCTGATTAACCACGTCTTCCTGCCCAACGCCACGGCTTTTAGCTATCTGGTCGCCTTTGGCGAGCTGTTCATCGGCATCGCCCTGGGCATCGGGCTGTTCACGCGCTTTGCCGCCTTCTGGGCTGCCTTCCTCAACCTGCTCTTCATGCTGGCTGGCTCAACGGGCGTCAACCCGCCCATGTTCACCCTGGAGATGATGATTCTGCTGGTGGGTGGCACGGCTGGGCTGTTTGGCATAGACCCGGTTGCTATCGCGCTGCTCAAAAAGGGCACCAATCAGATCTTTGGGCGCAAGGCGCCAGTCCCGGCACCAGTGCCTGCCGAAGCGGCAGCCTTCCAGCCGGTTGATCGGGAGCGCTACATCGCCAGCGAGCATCAGATCGAGACCCCGGAGCGCCCAGTGAACCGCTAGGGTGACACCGATCAGGGATAGGTTCCTTAAGGGGGAAGCCTCTGCCCCATCAATCGCAGATAACCAGGAATGATTTATCGGCAGCTCACTTATTGGGACTGCGCCTGCCCGTGTGCTGCGGGCAGGCGCGTCACTGGTAACTACCGACCGCTCTTCAGATCACCCGCCCTGGGGGCCCGCTCAGCGCCTGTTCGGTGGTCTGTGCTGAAGGTGCGCAGGCACTCAGCATAGTCTCGCAGGCGGTCTTCGACCAACCGATGGACGGTACCTTCCGGGTACTGCCCATCGGCGACGCGCTCACCCGCCGGGCGACCGGTGAGCAGTTCGATGCCCTCATCAATAGTGCACACACCCCAGATATGAAACTGTCCAGCCCTGACCGCATCGATCACCACCTCCTCCAGCATCAGGTTCGGTACGTTCGCCGCCGGGAGGATGACGCCCTGGTCTCCAGTCAGCCCTTTTGCCTTGCAAACGGCGAAGAAGCCCTCGATCTTGGCATTGACCCCACCGACTGCCTGTATCTCGCCGTGCTGATTGACCGAGCCGGTCACGGCAATGCCCTGAGCAAGCGGTAGATCGGCCAGAGCCGAGAGGAGCGCATAGAGTTCGGTCGAGGAGGCAGAATCCCCATCCACTTCATCGTAGGACTGCTCAAAGGTGATCGTGGCTGAGAGCGCGAGCGGATACTGCTGGGCGTACTGACCGGACAGGTAGCCGGAAAGAATCAGAAAGCCCTTGGAGTGGATCGGGCCCGACAACTCGATCTCGCGCTCGATGCTCTGCACCGAGCCGCGACCGGGGGAGACGCGGGCAGTAATGCGCGATGGACGACCAAATGCGTAGCCGCCCAGGTCGATGACCGCCATGCCGTTGACCTGAGCGGCCCTGGCCCCCACCGTGTCGATGAGGATGGTGCCGTTGTCGATCCACTCCTGGAGCCGCTCCTCGATGAGGTTGGAGCGGTTCTTCCGTTTGGCGATTGCCTGGTCTACGTCGGCGGCCTGCACGAGATCGTGATCGGACTTCGCAGCCCAATAATTCGCCTCGCTGACTACATCGGCGATGTCGCGCAGCCGAGTGGAGAGTTTGCGTTGGTCTTCACGCAGCCGAGCGCCGTACTCGATGATGCGCCCCAGTGCTGAGCGGTCGAAGTGATGCAGACCCTCCTCGCGTACTCGCTGACTGATGAAGGCCATATAATGGCCCAGGTGTTCATCATTCCAATCCATGTCCGGGGCGAAGTCGGCTTTAACCTTGAAGAGCTCCTGGAAGTCGGGGTCGGCTTGATAGAGGAGGGCATAAACTTCGGGCGGGCCGAGCAGGATCACCTTGACATCGAGCGGGATCGACTCAGGCCGCAGTTGCTCAGTCGGAAGTGCGCTGTACTGCTCTCCCAGGTTCTCGATTGTCACCTCGCCGCAGCGGAGCGAACGCTTGAGGGCCTCCCAGGCGAGCGGGGCACGCAGAACATCGAGGATGTGCAGGACGAGAAACCCACCATTGGCTCGCTGGAGCGCCCCTGGCTTGATCTGGCGGAAGTCCGCTACCAGGGCGCCAAAGGTAGCGCGGTAGTCGATTCTGCCCGCCAGGTTGTAGTAGGTTGGGTTGCGCTCCACAATGACCGGGGCCCCCCGGAAGTCATCATGATCGACGAAGACATTGATGCGATACCGCGCCAGGCGCTCCTCTCTGGTCGGCCCAGACTGGCGGGTGAGAGGGGTCTGCTGCTCGCCCTCGCCGTCGCCGCCGCGAAAGTCGTCAAGATGCTCTGGCAGGTCACTCTGAACCTGATCGAGGTAGGCCAGCACCTTGGGTTGATCGCTGTACATCTCGCGCAGCTCATCCAGGTGCGGGCCGAGGGTGAAGCGCGCTACATCGCGGTCGAGCTGGCGTATGCGCTCGACCGCCTCCTTCTGAAGCTGGTGAAGCTGGCGCAGCGTGCCAGCGATACGTTCCTGGACCTCAGGGATGCGCTGCTCCAATTCTTGCTGAAGTTGGGTGGGCAGTTGCTGGAACTCCTCTGGGGAAAGTGGCCGCCCTTCCCTCACAGGCACCGTCACAATACTGGATGGAGTGATTTCGATAGTAAAGCCCTGGTCGTGCGCGAAGGACTGAAGCTCGTTGAGCAGATCTTCGCGCTGCCGAGCTAGTTCGGAGAGCGCCTCACGCCGGTGACGGGCGTAGTCCTCGCTCTCGAACGCGCGGGGGATCTCTCGCTGAGCCGCCTGGAGATAGCTATCGATGTCAGCGGCGAAGGCACGCCCCCGGCCCTGCGGAAGGGGGATGGCGTTAGGGTGGTCCGGCTGGGCGAAGTTGTAGACGTACACCCAGTCGGACGGCGCGGGCCGGGTCGGCGCGAACCGTCGCAGGAAGTCCAGGACTGTGCGCTCGCGGCCCGAACCCGTGGGGCCAGCGACAAAGAGGTTATAGCCGGACGTGTGGATCTCCAGGCCGAAAGCGAGCGCATCAAGTGCGCGAGACTGCCCGATAGTACCCTCCAGCGGCGACACCTCGGCAGTGGTCGCAGGTAGTTGGGCAAGCTCGACACGACGCGCGAGGCGCTCGGGCGAAACGGCAAGCTGGAAACGAGGTGATTCGTTCATGATAGGCCCCTTTCCGGGTCTCGTGTGAAAGAAATAGCCAACCAGCAGCCCGGTCCCATCAGTGCTAACCAACAGAGATCGCTGTACTCGACGATCCGGCGAGACCAGGAAAACCCGGCTGCTCGCTAAAACGGCCCTCTCAGCATGCGCGTTGGGACGGATCACTGCTCTTTGATGCTGAGATAAGGATAACGTGGGCGGGTGGCAATCCCAGTAGCGTGAGGTTGCTATTGGGTAACAGTCGGACGGGGTAGTCAGGAGGTCAGAGGGGCTGACCTCCCTCATCTGAACCCGTCTCCCACAATTTCCTTGATCAGTATTTGCCGGGTTCTGCTGACAGCCATAGATGCGCTACCACGTATGAGTGAGAAACGTTCCAGTTACCCACTTCAACCCCGAGCGCAAGGGAAAGGGGCTATGCTTTTCTTGAGAGACCAGATGATGGATGGCACAGTCTTTCTCAACCAGGGAGTTTTTCCGCGAGAAATGACACTCCCGTAGGCAAAAAGCCGAGAAAGTGAGAAACCATGTTTTTGCGCATCTTCGTCCCCCTCGATGGCTCTCCGCGAGCCGAGCGGGCGCTTGGTCTGGCGGCATTACTCGCGCAACAGACTCCTGTCGGTGAGAGGCCGTTTGAGCCACTGCTGATCCTATTCCGGGCAGTTGATCTCTCACCCTGGTTGGATCTTGATGACCGCGAGGAGGCGCGCGTGCGAGCCACCGAGGCTGCGGCTCGCTACCTGGAAAAACAAGCCCAGTGCTTGCGGGATCAAGGGATGACCGTTGAAACTGCCCCGCGCGTGGGGAATCCAGCAGAGGCTATCCTCGAGCAGACCATGGCACGCCAGGTCGAACTGATCGTCATGGCGACCCATGGTCGCAGTGGGCTGGCCCGTTGGGCGCTTGGCAGTGTCGCGGAGCGCGTGGCACGCAGCGCCCCGGTACCACTGTTTTTGCTTCCAGATGCCGCGCCTGCTACGACGCTGGCAGCGGAGGTTCAGCAAACAGGGGCAATGCCCCAGATCCTCGTCCCGCTGGATGGCTCAACTAAAGCGGAGGCAGCGCTGCCACCTGCCATTGAGATGGCGCGCCTGCTGCATGCGGAAATACGTCTGCTCTATGTCTTCGTGCCGAAGTTTGAAGAAAATAGCCTTGAGGTGGCCCATCGCGCGTGGGATGCTGGGCGACGGCGTGTCCACCAGATAGAACGCTATCTGATGCGTCAGGCTGAACGCATCAAACGCGCCGGTGTCAACGCGCATTGGACGTTTGGCTATGGCATGCCTGGCGCGAAGATCATCGAGGCGGCCCACAGTCGACAGGTCAGCCTGATGGTGATGACCACTCAGGGGCGCGGCGGATTCGTTCGCTGGCGGTTAGGCAGCGTGACCGAAGAGGTGCTTCATAATGTCCGCCTGCCAGTATTGCTCGTGCCATCTGCTCAGGTAGAAGCCCAACTACCCCCTGAAGCACAAGGGCAGGAGACGCTCGCCAAGGAGACGCTCAGATGATCGTGCGGATTCTGAGCGATAACCAGTACCAGCTTGATAACTGGCACAAGCCAGCTATTGCTCAACTGGATAATGGGTTATTTGAGGCAGTGCAGCAGGGTGATCAGGCGGCGTTCGCTCGGTTGCTCTTCCAGCTCGTGCAATTGATCCGGGAGAACGGTCAACCTGTTCCATCCCACAAGCTGGTGGCCTCAGATGTGATGGTGCCCGCGTCAGATGTAACGCTGCATGCAGCGCAACACTTTCTCAAGAAGACCGATCTCCTTGTTGTAAGCAGATACCCGGCCATCTATTGGCAGGCGTAAGAGGAAGCAAGCGTATGATCATCGGCATTCCAAAGGAAGTGCAGGCTGGTGAAACGCGGGTAGCGTTGATCCCCAGCCTGGTTCCGCTGCTCACAAAGGAGCAGCATGCGGTGTTCCTTGAGGCAGGTGCTGGAGTTGGGGCAGGTTTCTCCGATGCACAGTATCTCCAGTCCGGGGCCTCCCTGGTTGAGAACGCCTCTGCCCTCTATGAGCAAGCGGATATGATTTTTAAAGTCCAGCCACCGCAGAGGCATCCGGTGACTCAGCAACCTGAAGCCGAGATGCTGCGTGAGGGATCCGCCTATATCGGCTTTCTTGCCCCATTGACCCACCCTGATGTGCTGGAGGCCTTTGCCCGGCGCAAGATAACTGCCTTTGCGATGGAGTTCATTCCTCGCCTCACCCGTGCCCAGAGCATGGACGCGCTCAGTGCCATGTCGACCGTCGCCGGCTATAAAGCCGTGTTGCTGGCGACAGAACATCTGGGCAAGATGTTCCCACTGCTGATGACCGCCGCAGGGACGATTACCCCCGCCACGGTGCTGGTGCTGGGCGCAGGCGTCGCCGGGCTGCAAGCCATTTCGACGGCCAAACGGCTCGGCGCCAGAGTGGAAGCCTTTGATGCTCGCCCGGCGGTGCGTGAACAGATCCATAGCCTGGGAGCCGCTTTCATCGAGATGGAACTGTCGCAGGATGCGGAAACCGCAGGCGGCTATGCCAAAGAGCAATCCACCGCGTTCCTCAAACGCGAGCAGAAGGTCATCTGCGCCCGGTTCCCCAGGGTAGATGTCGTCATCAGCACCGCCCAGGTCTTTGGCAAACGTGCCCCACTGCTGATTACGACTGAGATGGTCGAGTCTCTCCGACCAGGGTCGGTGATCGTTGATCTAGCTGCTGAGCAAGGAGGCAATTGTGAACTCACCCAGGCGGGTCAAACCATTGAATACGAGGGCGTCACCATCATTGGCACGACCAATGTGCCCGCTCTGCTTCCCATCGATGCCAGTCAGTTGTATGCGCGCACCGTCCTCAACCTGTTCCGCTACCTCTATCCAGCCACCGGACCTCAGCCTGAGGGCACTGACGGCCTGGTGAAGGGAGCTTGCGTGACACGCAACGGGGAAATCGTCCACGACCTGCTGCAACCACTGGTGAAAGAAGGGGCGTCAAGATGAATACTCTCTTGTTTGAATCACTCTACATCCTGGTTCTGGCGGGATTTCTGGGGTATGAAGTCATCCGCAAGGTGCCACCTTTGCTCCATACGCCGCTCATGTCCACCACGAATGCCATCTCCGGCATCTCGCTGGTGGGGTCGCTGGTTGCGGCGGGTAGCAATCAGAGCGTTGTCAGCACCATCCTGGGGACCATTGCCGTAACCACCGCTACCATTAACGTAGTCGGCGGCTTTCTGATTACCGATCGGATGCTCAAGATGTTTCGGCGGAAGGGGAGGAAACCACAATGAGCGACATTCTCCTTGCCGCCGCGTACCTGGCGGCTTCCATCCTGTTTATCCTGGGACTCAAGGAGTTGAACTCCCCGGAGACCGCTCGGCGGGGCATTGTCCTTGCTGAAATAGGTATGCTGCTTGCCGTGGTTGGCACGCTGCTGCATGGCGAGATCGTCCAGCTTCAATGGATACTTGTCGGGCTGGCCGTGGGCTCAACCATTGGCGCCTTGATGGCGATCTTCATGCCCATGACGGCCATGCCGCAACGGATCGCTATCTCCCACTCCTTTGGAGCCCTGGCGGCTACGCTGGTGGGCATTGTGGAGTATTATGAACATGGCCTGACCCTCGATCACGGCACCATGGCGGCCCTGGGGTTTGAGGTGCTGTTCGGCTCGCTCACCGTCACTGGCAGTTTAATGGCCTTTAGCAAGCTCCAGGAACTGGTGAAGAGCGCGCCCATGACCTATCGCTTCCAGAACGTCTCCAATATCAGCCTCTTCTTTGCGACCGTGGGGGTGTTCATCTTTCTCATCGTGCAGCCCCAAGTGGGTCCGCTCTTCTATGGCATGATCGCGGCGGGGCTGCTCATCGGCATTCTGATCGTCCTGCCCATCGGGGGAGCGGATATGCCTGTGGTGCTCTCGCTGCTCAACTCCTACGCGGGCCTGGCATCAGCCGCCACCGGCCTGGTCATCTCCAATCACGTGCTGCTGATCGCTGGCGCGCTGGATGGCACCTCCGGCTTCTTCCTCTCCATGATGATGAGCCGGGCGATGAACCGCTCCTTCACCAATGTCCTGTTCGGCGCGGTCGGCGCGGTGAAATCCGGGGGGAAGGCGCAAGAAGAAGCAAAAACGGTCATGCGCTATACGCCAGAGGACGCCGCCTATATCCTGGAGAACGCCCAATCGGTGATCATGATCCCCGGCTACGGCATGGCCGTCGCCCAGGCCCAGCACGCCGTACAGGAACTGGCGACATTACTGCTTGAGCGCGGCGCGACCGTGCGCTATGCCATCCACCCGGTGGCCGGGCGCATGCCGGGCCATATGAATGTGCTGCTGGCGGAAGCCAATGTTCCCTATGATCTGCTCTGTGAGCCTGAACGCGTCAATGATGATTTTCAGAATACCGATGTGGCGCTGGTCATTGGCGCCAATGACGTGGTGAACCCCGCCGCGCGGTACAAGAAAGAGAGTCCGCTCTACGGCATGCCCATTCTCAACGCCGACCAGGCGCATACGGTCATGGTCTTGAAGCGCAGTTTGTCCCCAGGCTTTGCCGGAGAGGATAACGAACTTTTCTATGATCAGAAAACGATGATGATCTTCGGCGATGCGAAAGCATCGCTGACCAGCCTGGTCCAGTTGCTCAAGAAATCAGGAGCCCAAAGCACCTCAGCAAAAGAAATGGCTGCAAGCCGCCCATAACTCAACAATCTATTCAGAACACCCGACATCCTCGCCTACCAAAGCCGGGTAGGTGAGGATGACATAACCTCAAATCATCCAGCAGTTGATTACCAGCCAGATCACACGACCAACTGCACAAATGGGGTTGAGTCCACTCGTTTGGCGAAGCAGGTGCTGGTGCCAGAGTTCTGGCGAGGTGAGATGATTCGTCTGCCCAAACTGAGCGCGTGAGTAACGGGATGCTCCACCCTGTTCATCTGGCTTGCTGGCTCCTGCTCGAAACATGATTACTCTCAAACTGCGCGTTCACCAAGTCCATAACAGGTGCCCGGCAATAGAGGGCGATATGTCCGTCGTAGCTTGCCGGGAGTCTGCCTTCCTGTTCCAGCACGACGACTCGAAAGGAGTTGTTATCAACGCGCAAATACGTTCCTGCGGGAGCAATATCTCCCGCTCTCCATACATACATGCCATATTCTTCAACATTCATAGAGAACTCCCTCGAAGTCCAGCGCCTTTGCTCATTCAGTTCGTTTAGACCCAAGCATACAGGAGATATGTTATTAGGCGTATTGCTCGGCGTAACAAAACCGTTAAAGAATGAGCAAAGGCGCCTCCCTGAAAAGCAGCTCGTTTTATGGGAGCGCACGATCCAGGGAATTGAGCGCTTTCAGGTAATGGGCACGTTCAAAGGCGGCTGGGTCAGCTACCGCGCGCTGGCTCATGCTTCCGCGCATAGAGACGATAGACTCGTATTCGTGCGCCTCCATCCACTGGCGGAGATCAGCGGCAATAGCCGTCAGGCGATCAACCCCATGTGCTAGTAATTCAGAAGCCATCATTGTGGCATTCGCCCCCGCCATGACGGCCTTGAGAACATCCGTCGCTGAATGCACGCCGCTGGTCAGCGCGAAATCGACATCCAGGCGGCCATAGAGAATGGCGATCCAGCGCAGGGGCAAGCGCAAATCATGCGAGGTGCTCAGTTCAAGATTGGGAACGACCTCCAATGCCTCACAATCCAGATCGGGCTGATAAAAGCGGTTAAACAAGACCAGCGCATCCGCTCCCACCTCAACAAAACGTCGCGCTGCGTGGGGGAGCGCCGTAAAAAATGAGCTGAGCTTCAGGGCCAGCGGGATCGTGATGGTGGAGCGGACCGCATTGATCAGATCAGCATATACATCTTCCAGTTCGGCGCTGCTCACATCCATTTCCGTAGGGAGATAATAGCAGTTCAACTCCAGCGCATCGGCTCCTGCTTGTTCGATCTTGCGTGCATACTCGACCCAGCCTCCCGATGAAATGCCATTGAGACTGCCGATCACGGGTATTTGCACAGCCTCTTTGATACGCTGGAGGTGGTCCAGATAGGCACCTGGCTCCAGGTTATAGCGGTCCAGGTCGGGGAAATAGCTCAGCGCCTCAGCATGGCTATGGGAGCCAAGGTTGAGATAGTAGTCAAGCGCGTGGCTTTCGTGCGTAATCTGCTCTTCAAAGAGCGAATACAGCACGATGGCCGCAGCTCCTGCTTCTTCCAGGCGACGCACAGTGCTGAGTTTCTTAGACAGGGGTGAGGCTGAAACTACTAGAGGATTCTTCAGATGCAGCCCCAGATAGGTGGTCGTCAGATCCGGCGTTTTCATGCTCGCTTCTCCTCTTTGTTTCCGTTTTGCTGGGCCAGGGTCGCCAGTTGCTGATACAAGTTCCAGTGGCGACGAACATCATGTTGCGCCAGCTCCAGCAGTGTCTCGGCACGTTCAGCATTGCTCTGGGTCAGCATGCGATAACGAGTTTCGTTGTAGACGTAATCTTGCAACGGCAGGGATGGCGCTTTCGAGTCGATGACCAGCGGATTTTTTCCCTCGGCCAGCAGCCTGGGGTTATAGTGATACAGGAACCAGTAGCCCGACTGGACCGCTCGCTTTTGCTGTGCCAATCCCTGCGCCATATCGTAGCCATGCGCGATGCAATGGCTGTAGGCAATAATCAGCGAGGGGCCATCATAGGCTTCGGCCTCAAGAAAGGCGTTCAGCGTCTGCTGATCATCAGCGCCCATCGCAACGCGCGCGACATAGACGTTGCCGTAGGCCATTGCCAGCAAGCCCAGGTCTTTTTTCGCTGCTGCTTTGCCACGCGCGGCAAACTTGGCAACCGCCGCGCGCGGCGTCGATTTCGAGGCTTGCCCGCCGGTATTCGAGTAGACTTCGGTATCCAACACGAGGATATTGACGTTCAGCCCGGAGGCCAGCACATGGTCCAGGCCGCCATAGCCGATGTCATAAGCCCAGCCGTCCCCACCGATGATCCAGACGCTCTTCTTGACCAATGCATCGGCCACCCCCAGGAGACTCTGCATCATCGCCAGTGGGTTGGCATTGTTCGCCTGCGCCGAACCATCCAGCGCCCGTTGAATATGCTGCTTGAGCAGCGCCACACGCTCCCGCTGCGCCACAATGCCCATTTCGGTGGACTGGTCAGCCGCCAGAATGCTTTGAGTCAGCTTCTCACCTACCACACTGCTGCACTGCGAAAGCAGTTCGCAAGCATACGCTTCCTGCTTATCCAGTGCCAGCCGCATCCCCAGTCCAAACTCGGCGTTATCCTCAAACAGCGAATTGGACCACGCTGGCCCCCGCCCTTCCTGGTTAAAGGTCCAGGGCGTGGTCGGCAGGTTGCCGCCGTAAATCGAGGAACAGCCCGTCGCGTTTGCTACCAGCATGCGATCACCAAAGAGTTGCGTCGCCAGCTTGATATACGGCGTCTCGCCGCAGCCGGAGCAGGCCCCAGAAAACTCAAAGAGCGGTTGCAAGAGCTGTGTGTCTTTAATGGCGTGCAGATTCAGCGGCGACCTTTTCACCTCTGGCAGCGAGAGAAAGAAATCCCAGTTCACGGATTCCTGCTCACGCACGGGCGGCTGAGCGACCATATTGATCGCCTTGCGGCCCACCTGGCGCTTATCTTTGACCGGGCAGGCTTCCACGCAGAGGCTGCATCCGGTGCAGTCTTCTGGCGAGACCTGCAACGTGTATTTCATCCCAGGAAACTCTTTGAAGCGCGCCTCGCAGTAGAGGAACGTTGCTGGCGCGCCCTCCAGGTGGGCTGAGTCGTAGACTTTCTCACGGATGACCGCGTGTGGGCAGACCATCACACACTTGCCGCATTGGATGCAGATGCTTGGATCCCAGGCCGGAATCTCATCGGTGATGTTGCGCTTCTCCCAGCGGGCCGTCCCCGATGGATACGTTCCATCCTCTGGCAACGCGCTCACCGGCAACCTATCGCCTTCCCCGATCATCATCGGCCCCAGCACGTTGCGCACAAAAGCGGGCGCTTCAGCGGCGACGGCTGGCCTGCGCTGAATCACTGGCAGTAGCACTCGTTGCTTGTGCGACGCCGGAGCCTCCGCAGCTTCGCTTGCCGCTTCAGGAAGTCGGACCTCATACAAATGGGCCAGGGTTTCATCGACGGCCTGAAAGTTCCTCTGGACAACGGCCTCGCCGCGCTTGCCATAGGTCTTCTTGATGCTCTGCTTGATCTGCGTTATTGCCTGCTCGCGCGGCAGTACGCCACTGAGGGCAAAGAAGCAGGTCTGCATGATTGTATTGATGCGGTCCGCCATGCCCAGGTCACGCGCCACTTTATGCGCATCAATCACATAGAAGCGCAGCCGCTTGCGCACGATCTCGTACTGTACTTCAGCGGGCAGATGCGGCCAGACCTCTTCTGGCCCATACGGGCTATCAAGCAGGAAGATGCTTTCCAGGCGCGCATAAGTGAGGACATCCAGGCGCTCCAGGAACGAAAACTGGTGGCAGGCGACAAAGCTGGCCTGGCCCTTATCAATCAGGTAGGGGGCATGAATGGGATGCGGACCAAAGCGCAGGTGGGAGATGGTCACAGACCCCGACTTTTTCGAGTCAAGGACAAAGTAGCCCTGCGCGTAGTTGGCGGTCTCCTCACCAATAATTTTAATCGAGTTCTTGTTGGCCCCCACCGTGCCATCGGAGCCTAAGCCCCAGAAGACGCATTGCACTGTATCCTTTTCTTCGATGGTGAAATGCGGGGCATACTCCAGGCTGGTATGGGTCACATCATCGTTGATGCCGATGGTAAAGTGGTTCTTCGGCGCGGCGCGCTTCATCTCATCAAAAATACCCTTCACCATCGCCGGGGTAAATTCCTTGGAAGCCAGGCCATAGCGCCCGCCAATCACCGTTGGCCGAGCCGTCACTTTCGTTCTTCCTTCGGTCAGCGCGGCCAACACATCCAGATAGAGCGGTTCGCCCATGCTCCCCGGCTCCTTGGTGCGGTCCACCACAGCGACCACACTGACCGTCTCTGGCAGCGCGGCAACGAAGTGCTCAACTGAGAAGGGGTGGAACAAATGCACCCGCATCACGCCGACCTTCTCCCCCCGCGCACACAAGGCGTCTACCGTTACTTGAACTGTCTCGGCGCCCGACCCCATCACCACGATCACTCGCCCTGCATCGGGCGCGCCCGCGTAATCAAACAGATGATACTGGCGGCCAGTGATCGACGCAAAGCGATCCATCATGTCCTGAACGATCTGTGGGCAGGCCAGGTAATAGCGATTCACGCTCTCACGCGCCTGGAAATATACATCGGGATTTTGGGCCGTCCCGCGAATGAAGGGATGCTCTGGCGAAAGTGCCCGCTGGCGGTGGGCCGTCACCCAGGCATCATCGATCATGGCCCGCATCTCTTCAAACGTCACCGGCTCAATCTTATCGATTTCGTGGGAGGTCCGAAAGCCGTCAAAGAAATGCAAAAACGGGAGACGCGCCTGCAAGGAGGCTGCGTGAGCAACGAGCGCCATGTCCTGCGCTTCCTGCACCGAGGCAGACGCCAGCAAGACAAAGCCGGTGGCCCGCGTTGCCATCACATCGGAATGATCACCGAAGATCGAAAGGCCCTGCGCCGCCAGAGACCGCGCCGCCACATGAAACACTGCCGGGCTGAGTTCACCTGCGATCTTATACATGTTGGGAATCATCAACAGTAGCCCTTGCGAGGCCGTAAAGGTCGTGACCAGCGTTCCGGCCTGAAGTGCGCCATGCAGCGCGCCCGCAGCCCCGGCTTCTGATTGCATCTCGACCACTTGCGGCACCGTTCCCCACAGATTCGCTTTTCCCTGCGCCGACCAGCTATCGGCCAGTTCTCCCATGGCTGTCGAGGGGGTGATCGGGTAAATCGCAATCACTTCGCTAAGCGCATGGGCCACGGCAGCCACGGCCTCATTGCCATCAAGAGTGATACTGGAGCGTTGCATAGGTCTTCCCTCCACAGTGTCGTTCTTACCTCATTCAGAGCATAGGGCCGAGAGGTTACAAGAGCGGTAGCAGGTAGTTACAGGCGGGGATAATAACAGAAAGGGGCAGGGGAGCAGAAAGCATCACCCCCTTCGTCTTTGGCGGCATCTCCGACCTGGAGCAAGACCCCACCAGTGCCGATGTGGAGGCGCTGTGCCGGTGTTGGAAGATGAGCAACTGCTGGGCTTGATCACTCTTGGTGGCATCCGCCATATCCCGCACGCTCAATGGAGCAGCACCCTGGTGAGACAAGCGATGCTTCCGCTCGCACAATTGCATCTGGTGTCACCGGAGCAAAGCCTCAACGAGGCACCTTCGTTGAGGGTCAGATACGACATCAACCAGATTCCAGTGGTTCGGGGCGATCATATGCTCAGCAACTAACCGCTGCGCCTGTGTCTGGCGCCAACGAACCAGACCCGCAACGCTCGACCAAGCGAGTTTGAAAGAAACTGCCATGAATTGTTAACCGCCCATTACCGTTGCTGTTACGATAGGTCACTATCCTGGGAGCAAGAGCGTAGCCTTCAATCGTTTGTACACTGGTTAGACCTGAAATGTGCAAAGGAGCCACCCAATGTTCAAAAAGATACTGGTGCCCTTGGATAATTCGGCGCTGGCTGCGGCGGCTCTCTTGCCTGCCAGCGCCCTGGCAAGACAGGACGATGCTGAGCTAATGTTGGTGGGCGCTACCTCCACATCCCATGTCGCAGAGATTGGCGCTTACCTGGCAGAGATGGTCAGGTGTCTCAGCGCTGAGGGTTTCCCCGTGCGAGCCATGCTGCCCCTGGGTTCACCAGAAAACGGCAGCAATGAAGAGGGCGAGCTTGCGCGCGCAGACCTGATTGTCATGACCACACACGGGCGCGACGGGATAGATGCCCTGATTCATCCCAGCGTAACCTGGAGGGTTCTGGCTCAGACAAGTGCGCCAATCCTCTTCAGCAGGTACACCGATGAAGAGCAGGCAGCACCTCCTATGCATCAGCTGCGCTTTATGGCCGATGCTGATGCTCCTATCCTGGTGCCACTGGATG
Source organism: Ktedonobacterales bacterium (assembly GCA_036557285.1). Classification (NCBI taxonomy): domain Bacteria; kingdom Bacillati; phylum Chloroflexota; class Ktedonobacteria; order Ktedonobacterales; species Ktedonobacterales bacterium. Next base: position 1,113 of record DATBHW010000031.1, on the reverse strand, counting down.
GCTCACCCCAGGCGGAGCGGGTGCTGTCGCTTGCCCAGGAGATCGCCCAGGAGTTTGGCAACCCGCTCATGCTGGCGCGTGTTGGCGAGCCGCTGCTGCTGGCAGAGAGTGCGGGCCAACAGGATCTGATGCCTGGTGGGTCAGTCGGCTGGTGGCTGGAGGACGCCGAAGCATATTTGAGGGAAAAGTGGAAGGAACTGACCAGTACCGGGTTGCGAGTAAAGACTATCACTGCACTCGGACTGCCTTCCGAAGTCATCCAGCGAATTGCACAGGAATATCAAGCTGGACTGATCGTCATGGCCTCGCGCGGGCGGGGCTGGCTGGGTCGGTTCGTCATGGGCAGTGTTGCCAGACGTGTGCTGAGCCAGAGCGAAATCCCTGTCTTGCTCGCCCGCCGATTGGCGCCTGGAGAGGATGTCAGAACCGAGCAAGTGCTCGTGGCAGCAGGTGCGAGCAGGTGAGGCTCCCAACCACCAGTTTGGCCTTGTCATGCCCACGCCCGACTGTTTGAACGGCACTGCCAATAGGAGCTGAACCGTAAAGACCGACCCATTGGTAGGCGCGCGCTCCGCTCAAGCGGCTGTGCCAGTTTTGAGAGAATCTGAAACAGACCCTCAAGAAGGTGGGAGAGGGCGTGAAGGAGACGAGAGGGATGTGGTAATTTAACCCAAGGTTCGGCAGGTTTTGCAGTAGAGGATAGGCATTCCAGCGAGCAATCCTACTTCTCTGCCTGGAACACTGCGGGCGTCATCGGCTACATCAGCCAGGTTTCAGTGACAGCGCCTCCCCCTTCACTCTGGCTGCCAACGGCGATCCCGACATCGTCATCCACCTTTCAGGGAACCTCTCTGTCGCCTACGACGCCACCTGTAGGCATGCGGGTTGCACCGTCAGGTACGATCCCACGACCCAGGCGTTGATCTTGCCCCTGTCACGGGGCCGCCTTTGACCCTGCCAACAACGCCACAGTCCTAAGTAGATAGCCATTGAAATTTAGAGGACTTCAGACCACAGCGGCGCAACCGCTCGTCATTGGTGAGGCCGTCGAGCCAAGCTACAGCTCGCTCGGCTTCTTCCTCCAACGAGGCATACGCCCGATTGGCCGCGATG
>DATBHW010000030.1 GCA_036557285.1 Ktedonobacterales bacterium | reverse complement strand
ACGGGAGCGAGGACCTCTCGCTCGACGAGGCCCAGCCGAGGCAAGCAGCCCAGGCCGCAGGCCCAGTTCCCGCAAGCGGTCCAGGCCGCAGGCCCAGCCGAGGCAAGCGGCCCTTCCCGAAGGGGGGCGGCGCTACAAGTGATATTCAGGCGGATACAGCATTACTTGACGCGCCAGCAAACCCAGGCATATACTCATAGGGGCAAAGCAAGCTGAATAGACAGGCCGCCAGGCGCGGTTCTCGGAGGTATCCCATGCTCGACGAAGGTACGTATCGTCTGCTTCTTCTCGTCGTCGCGCTCATTCACATCATTGTCTTGCCGCTTGCCATTCTGGTCCTTGGCGCCTACTTCACCACCCGCGTCACTGGCAGCATCAGGAGCGGGCGCACCGGCATCGCGCTGCTCTGGGTCGCCTTTGCTACTGCCATTGCCGGCGTGCCTGCCCTGGTGGCCGGACTCGCCTGGAACCCGAAAACCGCCGTCAACCAGATCACCATCTTCTATCTCCTCGTGATCTTCGGCGGAGCCATTGCCGCGCGCCTGCCCGGCTTGATGAGCGGCTTGCGGCTGCGCAAGCTCCCCTTTCACGGAGTCGTTTTTTCGCTGCTCGCCGCAGCCGGAGATATTCTGGCCTGGGCCTGCCTTGACCTCCTCCTGCTTTCCGGCTTCGCGGGCGGCTACGTCTGGCTTTTCATCCTCGTAGGGCTGCCCGCCTTTCTTGGCCGCATCGCCGCGCACAACTTCAACGCGATGGCCCAGGTTGGCGCGCGCTCATCCCTGGCTCCGCCCTCTGGCAGCGTCATCGTGCCAGGCCTCCCTGCCACTCCCAACCCCTAACACCACCCCCCGCTGCAAGCTCGCGGCCACTTGCAGCGCCGCCTTCCAGGCGGCAGGAGGGGCTGAGGGGGCTGTAGCGCCGCTTTCCAGGCGGCCAGGCAACTCGCTGCTGCTGGCATAAACATTGCAGCCCTTCCCGCAGTGAGAAGTGCTGTTCCAGCGTTTCTCGGACGATTGGGCAATCCGAAAGGAGGCGCCCATGCGCGTCACCCTACAGGTGCAGTATGTGGTCTGGCAGGTGGACATATCCCGCTGCCGTTAGCGCGGCAGCATACCAATGGAGAAGAGGGCGTCTATGATAGCAGGACGCCCATTCAGAGAGGTGGATGCCTATGTTAGCGGGCGTCCACTTTTTCCTGCGTGCCCATCAGTGGATGGCGGCAAAATACGCCTGCATCTGCTCCAGATTCAGCGGCCCCGACACACTGCCGCGAATAATCCCCTGCGAATCAATCAAGAAGGAAGACGGCGTGGAAGTCGCCTGATAGAGATCAAGCACCCGCTGATGCGTATCCAGCACGACAGGATAGGTAATGCCATACTGTTGCAGAAACAGCGACGCCGTATTGGCATCGTCCACAATATTGATCCCCAGGATCACCAGATGCTCGCCCCGCTCCTGAGCAGCGAACCGCTCTAAATCGAGCATTTCTGTCTGGCACCCCGGACAGGCCACGTACCAGAAATTCACCAGCACCCGCTCCCCGCGAAAATCGCTCAGCGATACCGGCGCATTCCGCAAATCTTTCAGCGTAAAATCTGGCGCGGCCTGCCCGGCGCGCCCATAAAAATCGGGCAGCGGCTCACCCCCAGCGCCCGTTGTGCCAGACGCTGGGCGAGAAATCAGCAGCCCCCAGCCAATCAGCCCCGCCACCACCACTGCCGCGCCCACGCTCACCCACTTCATCAGGCGCGTTTGTCGGGGGTTTCTGATTCGCCCCTGGCTCTTTTCCTGCTCGGCCATCGCCCGGCCCCTTCCTTAGCGGAGCCAGCAAGATCGCCAGCCTCGCGGCCTTGTCTCGACTGGTTCCACCAATGATCGGGGGTCACTTGTAGCGCCGCCTTCCAGGCGGCTAACGCTGCGCCCTGGCGAGCGTTCGCCCTCCAGGCCAGCGGACCAGCAGGCCAACGCTGGCCGCCAGGATGGCGGCGCTACCAGTAACACGCCTCGCTTGCCAACACCTCAGATTTGGTAGAACCGTCTCGACTATACCTCTCGACTTTACGGGCAAAGTGTGCTATGCTGGCTTTATACAATTTTCGTCTCTCAAAGCCGATTGATCGGGCAGCGGTCTATCTCCTGCGAGATGATCGCTCTCTGTAGCGTATCTAAAATGAGCGCAGGCTGTCAAGAGATTGGAAAAGGCGAAGGGCGTCCTCTCTATTCAATGTTCTTGTCTTTTTACGCCCTGGTCTTATCTAAGATACTTATGGTCTAGGCAACCCTTCTACTATGTTGGGATTCTCCCGGAGGAGAGGTTATTTGTGTCAGAAGAAATTGCTCTTTTCATTGATTTTGAGAACATCCGCTATAGCCTGCTGAACATCCAACGCCGGGAACCCGACCCCCAGGAATTAATTAGTGTCGCCCGTCGCTATGGGACCGTCATGGTGGCTCGCGCCTATGCGGACTGGACCCGCCAGCCCGACCAATTCAAGGGCAGCCTCATGGCCGCCATGATTGATCGCGTGGATTGCCCCGCCAAGCAGCGCGACCGCCTGCGCCCCTATTGGGTCAATACCCCCAACGGCGGAACAGGCGAAAGCCGCTCGCTCGACCCATCCAGTTCAGGCTATGGCCTTTCCACCTCCACAAACGACACTCCCCAGGAAGAAGAAGAAGAAGAAACCCTGGAGAGCGAAGGCATAGACTATCCATCTGGCAATACCCCTCCGAACGGCTACAACACCTTCGGCGTGAATAACCAGGCCAACGGCCTCGCGCCCTCGCCCAGCGTTGGCGCCAGCGGCCCGACTATTTCCGGCCCGCTTGGCCCGCTTTCCGGGCCGGGCAGCAGCCAATCGTTTAAGAATGACTCCTCCGCAGAAGGCCCGCGCAGCGGACCGCTCAGCAACCCCTCCGCCAGCAGCAGCGGCTCGATGGGCGTCATCCAAAGCACCGTCTCCCAAAGTACCGTAGACCTCAATATGCTCATGGACATCATCGAGACGGTCTTTGATCGACCCACCATCGGGACTTTTGTACTGATGACTGGCGACCGCGACTTCACACGCATCTCTGCGCGGCTCAAGCTGCGCCTGAATAAGACCGTCATCATCGTCGGCGTCCCTGGCACCGTCAGCCGCGACCTCATCAGCGCGGCCAGTCAGTTTGTCGCTCTCACCCTGCCTGGAGCGCCCGCCCTGCCGGGCAGCCCTGGCAGTTCTCAGAGCTTCCCGTCGTCGCTCATCAGCGGCGCAACTGGCCCCATGCCCGCCGTTGGCCCGATGAACTTCCAGGGAACCGGCGCGATGCCCGCGCTCGTCGATCCGCTGGAGCCGGGCTTCATCCAATTCCTCGACTACATTGACCGCAACTGGTCCTGGCGCACCGTCATTGGCATCTCCAACTTCGTCGGCGATTCCATCAACCCCAAGAACCGCTTCCGGGGCCGCCTGACCCGCGAAAGCGCCCGCGAACTCCTCAACATCTGCATTCAGGAAAAAATCCTGCTGGCCCAGCAGGACGCCAGCGGCGGCGAAGACCTGCGCCTCAACCGCACGCATCCGCAGGTCGAAGAAGTCCTCCGCCAGCTTGCCCGCAGCTAACCCCAGGGGTAAAAACACCGCGAGGGGCGAGCAGGCCACGTGGCCTGCTCGCCCCTGCGGTTCCCGCACACCTGCGCCATGCTCCCAAATAGCGTACAATGTTCTCGACAGAGGATGTCTATCAGCAGAAGCCAGCGCGTGCTTAGAAAAGAGGCTAGCCCATGCTCAGAAGAGTTCGCATTCGCGGCTATAAATCTTTGCGAGACGTGGAAGTTCGCTTTGATCGCCCACTATCTATCATCATCGGTGCAAACGCCTCTGGCAAGAGCAACCTCTTCGACGCGCTTGCCCTACTCAGAAGAATGGTGACACAGCCGACCCTGAGAGAAGCCTTTGATGAACACCGAGGCAGCCCCTTAGAAGCTTTCTCATTTGGCAGCGAGGGGATAGAAGGGCTTCTCAAGCAAAATTCTGCCGTGTTCTCAATAGAAGTTGATATTGAACTTTCACCTGATACCATTGAGTTAGTAAACCAGCAGAGCACATCAGACATCCCCTATGGAGTCAGAACTCATAAGCCCAGGACTGCTACTACAGAGACACTTGATGAATTTGTGCGCTTCCTGAGTTATAAGGTGGTAATCCAGATCGATGCCACGTCTGGCGATCTCAGCGTCACCCAAGAGCGCCTCAGCTTGCTAAACGCCAACCTCGCGCCGAAGCAGGGACAAAACGTTATTGCTGAAAGAACCCATTTCCAAATCAGAATAAATACACACGGCAAGATAGGTTCTGGTACCTTCAGTGCCAGCCAGGATAGAACGCTGTTTTCGCAGCCAATCTTCCTATCCCTCCATCCCATCAACGCAGCCTTTCAAGAAATCTCTCACTGGCGCTTTTATGATCTGGAACCCAAAGCCATGCGCGAGCCAGCCGCGCTGCGCGACGTAAAAGCGCTTGGCCCAACTGGTGGCGACCTCACCGCTTTCTTCAACAGCATGCAAATCGAGCGGCCAAAGCAGTTCGAGGGCATTCGCCGCGCGCTCCGCCTGCTCATCCCTCAGATCACCGACTTCAAGATCGAGCGATCCTCTGATGGCTACCTCCAGCTCATCGTGCGTGAGGATGAAATACCATATCGCTCTCGTGTCATCTCCGCTGGCACACTTCGCGTGTTGGCCCTACTTGCCCTCACGAACCCTCTTGAGCCAGCTACGCTGCTAGGGATCGAAGAGCCGGAGAATGGCGTTGACCCACATCACCTACGCTTCATTGCTGACCTGCTAAAAACCACTACCGGGCAAAGAGGGATTCAAGCGCTTGTGAACACCCATTCACCCCTGCTGCCGCGCTATTTCTCGGAAGACGAATTGATCTACTGCTGGCGCGCTGGAGCGGATACCGTCTTTGAGCCGGTTAAAACAAGTGGTTTATGGCGAGACCCCATTACGGTAGAAAAGCGACTGAGCATAGATGATGATGAGGCTGAGCCAGCGGCTCCTTTGACCACAACCCCGTAAGGAGTGAGCATGGTAACGAGAGGGAAGGTGTTTACCTACTTTGTGGAAGATGAGGCGCAAGAAGTTTTTATCAAAGCTCTGATCCAGCGTCTGGCTACAGATGCGGGCATCTCTATCCAGCATAACCCAGGCTCGGTGGTCACTGGGGGCAGCCGTTCCCTGGTCGCTCTCAAAACGTTCCTGCGCGAAGAACAGCATCGGCGTGTTCTTGCTACCGATGTACTTGTCCTTTCAGTCGATGGCAACTGCCAGGGATACCAGCGGAAAATTGCCGATATGAACGACATCATTCAGCGGGCGCAGTATCTCAAGCCTTTTGTCTGCGCCGTGCCTGATCCCCATATCGAACGCTGGTATCTTTGTGATCACAAGGCCCTGCGTCAAGCCCTCAGTTCTTCCATCACACCAAAGCCGACGCCAAAGAATAAATGTGGGCGAGATTGGTACAAGACTGAATATCACAGGCTCCTCAAGGAAGCTAAGATTCCCATCATCCTGAACGACTATGAGCATGCTGAGGCAATAGTAGAGAAAATGAACCTCTATGAAGCAGGGAGAAACGAGCCATCGTTGGGGCAATTTCTGAATGACCTGCGTTCGGCATTAAAAAACCTGGCTCAGAATAGGTAAAGAGCTTCACCACTCGCCCCTGCGGTATCCACCTTCATCCTCCCACAGTGTATGTATGCTTGACAAGCAAAGTAAAAAAGTGTATACATCTAACAGCCCAACCATTCGCGCCATCGTTCGGCCAGACCTTCACCGTGACGCGCAGATCAACTCGTGTCCATGACGCAACCACGCCGAAACGCAAAGCGAGTTTGCGCAAAAAGTGCATACACATCTCGAACCATCTCTTCCTCGAATAATCATGATCTCGTCTTCGTTCAGTGAGGTGATTGCGCCTATGCCGCTCCAGGCCGTTGATGCCACCGCAGGAAGAATTGTCATTGCCCATGTCCACGAGCGCCTGCGTCGGCAGATTCTTGACGGGACGATCCCGCCGGGTACCGTCCTCTCTCAAGTCCAGCTTGCGCAAGAGCTTGGCGTGAGCCGCACCCCACTGCGAGAAGCCCTGCGCCTGCTGCAAGAGGAGCGGCTCGTCCTGGCCGAACATAACCATCGCGTGCGCGTGGCCGACATCAACCTGGAAGAACTGGAATCGCTCTACGCCAGCCGCATCATGCTTGAGCCGCTCGCCCTGGCCCTCACCATCCCGCGCCTCTCTCCATGTGATTTTGACGCCCTCGACCAATCCATCGAAGCCATGTCTGCCGCCAGCGCCCGACGCGATACCGACGCCTGGGAGCAGGCCAATGGGCGCTTTCATGAACTCCTCGTCGTTCACGCCCAGGAGCGCATGCGCGCAACGATCAAGCGATCCATTGAAGCCAGCGAGCGTTACTGTCACATCAAGTTCCAAACGATTCCCAACGCGCGCGAAGTCGCCGAAGCTGAGCATGCCGCCATACTTGCCGCCTGCCGCGAACGCAGCAGCGACATAGCTGTCGAACTGCTGGCGCGCCACCTCGCCCGCTCCGCCCTGACAATCCTTGCTCATGTTGACCCCGCCTATGAGCCAACGGCAGTGCGCACCGCGCTCAGGCTCGTCGCTGGAAAAGCCAATAACTCAGGCCCGCTCAAGTAACGGAGGGAAGGAGGCACATTCAAGCCCTGGGAAGCGACCTATTTCTACCCATCGGAATGGAAGCTTACTGCTTGCAGACAAAGGAGGTACGTTATGGCATCCAATCGGACTCTACTCAAGAACGGCTGCGTCATCACCGTTGATAAGCAGCTTGGCAACTTTCGGCGAGCCGATGTCCTGATCGAAGGCACGAAAATCGCTGCGGTTGGGCCAGACCTGGGGGTGACTGACGCCGAAGTCATTGACGCCTCGAACATGCTCATCATGCCAGGCTTCATAGACACCCACCGGCATATGTGGGAAGGCATCTTGCGCAACATCGGCGTAGATTACCCGCTTGAGGGCGAGGTGAGCTATCTGGCGTTCGTCTTGAACGTCCTCGCGCCCGTCTACCGCCCCGAAGATGCCTACGCAGGCAACCTGATCAGCGCCCTGGGCGCCATGAATGCCGGAATCACCACCATTCTCGATTGGTCCCATATTCAAGCGTCACCACAGCATACCGACGCGGCGATCAACGCGCTGCAAGATTCGGGCATGCGGGCGGTCTTTGCCTATGGCCCCCCCTGGTATGAGGCCATGAAACCGGAACACCCCGAATGGTTCAAGCGGGCGGCCAAACAACACTTCTCCTCGAAAGACCAGTTGCTCACATTGGCCTTCGCGGCGCTTGGGCCGGAGTTTAGCACGCTTGACGACGTGAAAGCCAACTGGCAGGTTGCCCGCGACTGTGATGCCCGCATCACCGCCCATGTTGGCGTCGGCTCCTTTGGGAAAAATGGCAAAGTCGCCGAGGCAGGCCGGGCAGGCGTCTATGGGCCGGACACCACCTTTATCCACTGCACCACCCTCAGCGACGAAGAAATACAAATGATCGTGGACACCGGCGGCACCGTATCGCTGGCTTCCCCCGTTGAAATGATGATGGGGCATGGGATACCGCCTACCCAGCGGTTCCTTGATCGCGGCCTGCGTCCAAGCCTGAGTGTTGACGTGGAAACCAACGTACCTGGTGACATGTTCACTCAGATGCGCTCGGTGATCTCCTTGCAGCACGCCCTCATCTTCGACCAGAAACTGGCGGGCAAAGAGAACCTCTCGCCCGTCCTGACCGCCCGCGATGTGCTGGAGTTCACCACCATCGAGGGCGCGCGCGCCAACGGCCTGGCGGATAAGACAGGCTCGCTCACCCCTGGCAAAGAGGCCGATGTGATTATGCTGCGCAGCGATGATGTCAACATCGTCCCCGTCAATGACCCCATTGGCGCGGTCGTCTGGGGCATGGACACCAGCAACGTTGACTCCGTATTCGTCGCTGGCAAAGCCATGAAGCGCAATGGTCGCCTCACCGGCAACGTGGACCGCGCCCGCAAACTGGCGATTGAATCGCGCGATTACGTCGTCGCCACATCCGGCTTTAAGCTCCCCGCGTTTTAAGCGCAGGGCAGCCGTATCCAGTCCTCTGCGGCTTGCGTGGCGCTCCGCAGAGGGCTGCACCCCCAGCGGCAGGAGCCGCGCAAAGCGCCCGGACGCCCGCCTGGACAAAACGAGAAGGAATAAGAAAGCCTATGTTCGTCGCCATCTCAACCTACCTCAAACCACTTGAGGACGTAGACACCTATTACCCCGCGCACATCGAGTGGTTGATAAAGCACTTCAACGCTGGTCGTTTCCTCGGATCAGGCCGCAGGACGCCGCCCATCGGCGGCCTCATCCTCGCTCGTGAAGAGAGCCGCGAAGCCTTCCTCGCCCTGCTCGCTGAAGACCCGTTTCAGCAGCATGGCCTGGCGAGCTATGAAGTCTTCGAGTTCACCCCCGGACCCCTGCCGCGCCGATCAGCAGAATTAGAAGCGTTTCTAAGCAGGCCCATCTTGCCAGCGTAGACCCTATACCGATCCCCACGTAGCAGGCGCAGAATCGTTCTGCCTGTACCGTCAGCCCTCGCTTGCAGCGCCGCCTTCCAGACAGCCAGCCGACTGCGTGTACCGCTGCCGTCCCTGGCGGCCTGGGGACGGGCGGCTGCGTGTACCGCCGCCGTCCCTGGCGGCGCGGGCGGGGCTGGGTGTGGCGCACGCCGCGCCCGCTGCCCCCTCGAACAACGCCCGGCCAGAGAGACCGTTCCGGCGGCGCTGCACGCGGATATGGTATGCTATTCAAGCACACAGCAGCCAGAAATCCTGAAAGAGAGTAGAAAGCGAAAAGCGTATGCGATTAGTCACCTACCAGCGCGAAGGACCACCACGCACTGGCGCGCAATGGGATGAGCAGATCATTGACCTGAACCGCGCCTATCGCGCCGCCTTGCAGCAGGCGGAAAACGCAGATGAACTGGCCGTAGCTGACGCGCGCGTTCCCACCGACATGATAGACTTGCTGAGCGGCGGCGAAACCTCACTCAAGGCAGCCCGGCAAGCCATCGCCTTTGTTCGCGGCCAGCTTGAAAGCCATGCCAGGGCGCTCCACGCGCAAGGCATCCTCCACGCAGCCGATCAGGTCTCGTTCCTGCCGCCAGTTCTGCGCCCCGGCAAAGTCGTGGGCCTGGGCTTGAACTACCGCGACCACGCCGCCGAATCACACATGGAAATCCCCACCTACCCTGTCCTCTTTCACAAAACAGCCAGCTCACTGATCGGCCACAACCAGCCGATTGTAATCCCCCGCAACAGCAGCCGGGTAGACTACGAGGCTGAGCTAGCCATCATCATCGGCAGGCGCGGGAAATATATCGCCGAGCATGAAGCCTTTGCGTACATCGCCGGTTACACCAACGCCCACGATGTCAGCGCGCGCGATCTCCAGTTCCGCACCTCGCAATGGACCACCGGCAAGATGCTCGACACCTTCGGCCCGCTGGGGCCAGCCCTGGTCACACGCGACGAGATACCTGACGCGCAAAAGCTGGCGATCAAAACGATCTTAAACGGGCAGGTGATGCAAGATGGGAACACGGCAGAGATGATCTTCCAGATTCCCTTCATCGTCAGCTACATCTCCCAGATCGCCACGCTTGAACCAGGCGATGTCATCATGACCGGCACACCGGCAGGCATTGGCAACGCCCGCACCCCGCCAGTCTTTCTCAAGCCAGGAGACACGGTAACAATTGAAATCGAGAGCCTGGGGAAACTGACAAATCCGGTGGTTGCCGAAGCATAAATCGGGGGCACTTGTAGCGCCGCCATCCTGGCGGCTCAACGCCGCGTCAGGGCGAACGCTCGCCCTCCAGGCCACCGTCCCCAGCGACCACTTGTAGCGCCGCCATCCTGGCGGCTCAACGCTCGCCAGCGCGCACGCTGCCCTTGCGCGCCTATTGGGCGGGAAGTCCACGTGCAGCGCCGCCGGGGAAGGCGGCGCTGCAAGTAACACGCCTCGCCCGCCAACACCCCCTGTGTGGTGGAACCACCCGCAGCCCTCCCTCTTGCGCAGAACAAGGCGACAGGCTATGATAAGCCACGAATCATAACCTCAGCGTTCCTGGCGGATGAAAAGAAGCCAGAGGAAAAGGCAAGTGCAAGAAATGGGGTTTGGGTATGAGTACACCAGATAACGCTTCAGCTTCGGGTTGGATCAGGTTTCTGACCGGCCCCCTCGCGGGCCAAACGTTCCACATTGCCAGGCGCGTGACCACACTTGGGCGGCATTCCACCAACAACATTGCTATCAAGAGCGACATGTCTATTTCCCGGCAGCAGGCGCGCCTGGTCTGGCAGGGTGGAGCCTGGTACATCGAAAAGTTCCCTGATGCCAATACCCTCACCGTCAATCAGCAAAACGTCGAACAAGCCATGCTCCATCATGGCGACATCGTTGGCCTTGGGCCAGATTCAGCCTTCATTTTTGAGATCGGGCCAGCGAAATCAGCGGCTGACGAGGAAACGCTGTCTGATGTGCCCGGCCCCTCGCTCTCCACAGCGACCATACCTGCTCCTGAAGCCGCCGCGCAACTCCCTCCAACCGTTGCCGTGTCAGCGGCTCCTCTTCCGATCACCTCCGAAGCTGCTGCGCCTGCGCCACAGCAAGATTCCAGCGAGCAGAATGAACCCTGGCTCTTGCCAACGCTGATAGAGTCACTCCCCTCGCTGGGCATTCCCTCGCTCAAAGTCAGTTTTGGCAGCTCTGGTGAGCGCAAAGTTCACCATTTCAATAAAGAAATCATCAATATTGGACGCGATCCCAAAAATGAGATTGTGATCGACCAGAGCGCCGTCTCCCGCTTCCATTTTCAGATTATCCGCCAGGGACGGCAATTCGTCTTCATCCATCCCCATCCCGACCAGCCTCGCACCACGAACGGTCTGCTCTATCAGGGACGCAAGATTCCAGGGGATGAAAGCTTCCGCAAAACACTCGCCACCGGCGATGTCTTCCGCATTGGCGATCAGCAAGGCGAACTGATTACCCTGACCTATGACGATGGCTCTGGCGCAGCGCCGGATACGCTGCCCAAGATGCAGCCTATTCGACTCGATACCCCTGAAATCACGATTGGGCGGCAACCCGATAACAGCGTCGTGCTGGCGCATCCGCAGGTCTCGGCGCACCACGCTCGCCTCACCCGCGAAGGCGGCGCCTATCGCCTGCTGGACCTGCACAGCACCAATCACGTCTATGTCAACGCCCACCTCGTCTCCAGCCACCTGCTCCAACTCGGCGACGAGATCCGCATCGGTCCCTACCGCCTCGTCTACGAAAGCACCCACCTGAGCCAGT
>DATBHW010000029.1 GCA_036557285.1 Ktedonobacterales bacterium | reverse complement strand
CCTGGCGGCGCTGCGCGCCCTTGGGCTGTGAACTACTGAGGAGCCGCTGTCTTTAACTGGAAGAGCTACCCACCGACGTGGGCTGCGCAGCCAGATATGTCCGGTTGGTGATGGCCCCATCATCGGCCTGCGCCACCAGCGCGGCGTATTTTGCCATCACGCCGCTGGGATAATGTGGGACTGGGGGCGTCCAGGCGCGGCGGCGCGCGGCCAGTTCGTCGGCGCTCAGGTCTACGTTCAGGCTGCGCGCGTCAACATCAACGCTGATGGTGTCGCCTTCCTGAAGCAGGCCGATGGGACCGCCAACGGCAGCCTCCGGCGCAACATGCCCGATCATCAGGCCATGCGTTGCCCCGGAGAAACGCCCATCGGTCATGAGCATGACCGAGCCGCCTAACCCCTGGCCGATAAGCGCCGCCGTCACCTGCAACATCTCCTGCATGCCTGGCCCGCCAACCGGCCCCTCGTAGCGAATGACGACCACATCGCCCGGCTGAATGGCCTGCTGTTTGACGGCCTCGAAGGCGGCGTGTTCGCTGTCAAAGACGCGCGCTGGCCCCCGGAACGCTCGCGGTTCGGTCCCTTTGAGTTTTGCCACAGAACCGCTCGGAGCCAGGTTGCCCTTGAGGATATGCAGCCCGCCATTCGGGCTAATCGCTTGCTCCCAGGTGTGGATGACTTCCTGCCCTGGGGTTTCACGGGCGCTGGCGCTCTCTTCGGCCAGGGTCTTGCCCGTCACCGTCAGACAGCTTCCGTCGGCATGGCCGTCTTCCACCAGCCGCTGTGCCAGCAGGCGTATGCCTCCGGCGCGATACATATCCAGCGCAAAGAAGCGCCCGGTTGGCTTCAGATCGCAGATCAGCGGTGTACGCTTGCTGATGGCCTCAATATCGTCAATGGTAAAGGGAATGCCTGCCTCGCGGGCAATCGCCAGGCTGTGCAGCACGACGTTGGTTGAGCCGCCGCTGGCAGCAGCGGCGGCAACAGCGTTTTCCAGCGAGGCGCGCGTGATGACCTTGCGCGGTGTCAGGTCTTGTTCGATCATCTGCATGATAAGCTGGCCTGCCCGGTACGATACGTTATCCTTTTCCGCGTCCATTGCCGGGACATCGGCCAGGCCCATCGGGCAGATGCCCAGGATTTCGGCGAAGGTCGCCATCGTATTAGCGGTGAATTGGCCGCCGCACGCGCCCGGCCCCGGACAGGCCGCGCCCTCGATTTCTTGCAAATCCTCGCGGTTGATCTTTCCGGCGGTGTAAGCGCCAATGGCCTCAAATACATCCTGCACCGTCACATCGCGGCCTCGATAGCGCCCCGGCGCAATCGAGCCGCCGTAGAGCATCAGCGAAGGGATGTTCACGCGCGCCAGCGCCATGATGCTGCCCGGCATGGTCTTATCGCAGGCGGTCAGCACAATCAGGCCATCGAAGTAGTTACCCAGCGCCTCCAGTTCGATGGAGTCGGCGATGATCTCCCGGCTGACCAGCGAAGCCTTCATGCCGGAAGTCCCCATCGTGATGCCATCGGAGATGGAGACGGTGTTGAACTCCAGCGGTGTGCCACCAGCGGCGCGCACGCCTTCTTTCACTTTGGCAGACAGGCGGCGCAGATGAAAGTTGCAGGGACCGATCTCGGTCCAGGTATTGGCGATGCCGATGAGAGGCCGGGATAGATCGGCGTCGGTCAAACCAATGGCTTTGAGCATCGAACGGGCAGCGGCGCGATCAGTCCCCTCAAGCAAGGGGCGGCTGCGCGCGTTGAGCGCATGATGGTTTTCAGACATACTCAACTCCTGGCGGGATAGACGGATGTACACCACGTCGCGTAATCAGGGTCGTCTCCACGCGCGGCGCTCAGATAGCGGCGCTGAAGCTCCATCGTGATCGGGCCAGGCTGACCATTGCCGATGGGGCGGCCCTCGATACGGGTCACTGGCGAAATCTGCACTCCTGTGCCGGTGAGAAAGATTTCGTCCGCGTCATAGAGTTCGGTGCGATCAATCGCCCGCTCGCGGGTCTGGATACCGAGGTCGCGCCGGGCCATCTCGATTATACCATTGCGCGTGATGCCTTCGAGAATATCGTCGGAGGTGCGCGGAGTGCTGAACTGGCCGCGCCGCACCAGGAAAAGATTGCAAGAACTGCCCTCGGAGACATTGCCAGATTCGGTCAGAAAGATCGCCTCGTCGTAGCCAGCAGCGGTGGCCTCGTCAATTGCCAGCGCGCTGTTGATATACGCGCCAACCGTCTTGGCGCGCACCGGAATGGCATTGCCACTGACGCGCCGCCAAGAAGAGATGCTGACATGCAGGCCGCTGCTGATGTCTACGTAATTGCCCATCGGAAAGGCAAAGATGGTTACTGAATCCTCAAGGCTGCTTAATGTCAGTTTGATGGTTCGGGACGATTTATAGGCCAGCGGGCGGATATAGACATCCTGGCGGAAGTTCTGCCGACGCAGCATCTCAAGCGTGATTTCGCACAATGCGTCAACGGACTCTGGTATCTGTATCTTGAGCAGGCGCTGCGAACTGGCAAACCGCTCAAAATGCTCGCGCAGCTTGAGAACGTAAAGCTGCTCTTGTTCAGCATTCCAGTAGGCGCGAATGCCCTCGAAGCAGCCGGTGCCATAGTTAAGGGCATGTGTTGACACGCTGACTGTTGCTTCGCTCATCGGCACAATCGCTCCACCAAAGTAGGCGAGTCCCTGCTCCGCTGCCACAGTAGGGATGACGGGCGCGGCTGCCTTTGCCGGGGTTGTTGGGGGAGTAATGTGATGAACCATACCCATTACCTCTCTATTGTACCTGCTGACAGTTTGCCTGCTGCCTGGAGTTTTTGACGGGTGGCGGCAATCAGGCCGCCCGCCTCGATGATACGCAGGATAGATTCAGGATACGCCAGCGCCTGGAAGGATTGGCCGGTGGTCACATCTTCAATGCGCCCGCTCGCCAGATCAACACGCAGCGTATCGCCTGGCTGGATCGCCGCCACCGCTTCGACGCATTCCAGGATGGGCAGGCCAATATTGATCGCGTTGCGGTAGAAGATGCGCGCGAACGATGGGGCGATCACCACGCCAATGCCCGCGCCTTTGATCGCCAGGGGCGCGTGTTCGCGCGAGGAGCCGCAGCCAAAATTATTGCCAGCCACGATCACATCGCCAGGACGCACGCTGGCGGCAAAGCCGGGATCACTATCTTCCATGCAGTGCTTCGCCAGTTCCGCCGGGTCGGTGGTCATCAGGTAACGGGCGGGGATAATCACGTCGGTATCAATGTTATCGCCAAAGACCCAGGCTTTGCCTTCGCTTGGGATCATCATGGAGAGCGTATCTGTCATCGCGCTGGTACCTCCTCGCGCACAATCTCAGCGGGGCTGGCAACCCGCCCCAGCAGCGCCGAGGCGGCGGCAACTGCCGGACTTGCCAGATAGACTTCGGCGTCGCGGTGGCCCATGCGCCCGCGAAAATTGCGGTTGCTGGTGGAGACAGCGCGCTCGCCAGGACCAAGCACACCCATATAGCCACCCAGACAGGGGCCGCAGCCGGGAGGCGCGATCACCGCTTCGGCCTGCTGAAAAACCTCAAGCAAGCCCTCGCGCAATGCCTGACGCTCGACTTCCACCGAGCCGGGGATGATGATGCAGCGTATGTCGGGATGAATGACGCGCCCGCGCAGCAGATCGGCCACAATGCGCAGGTCTTCGATGCGGTTATTGGTGCAGGAACCGATGAAGACCTGATCGAGCGGACGCTGGTCTACCTGGCTCACCGGCTTGATGTTGGCCGGGTCATAGGGGCAGGCCACCATTGGCTCCATCGCGGAGACATCGAACTCAAATACCTGGGTGTAGTGGGCGTCGGGGTCGCTGGCGACCACCTCATAGGGCCATTTGGCCCGCGCCGCCACGTAAGAGAGCGTTTTTTCGTCAACTGGGAACAGCCCGGCGTCGGCTCCGGCTTCAATCGCCATATTTGCCATCGTCAGGCGGCCCTCCATGCTCAGACCGGCCACTGCTTCCCCGCTGAATTCCATGACCGCGCCACGCCCTCCCTCGACGCCGATAGCGCCAATGGTCTGCAAGATCATATCTTTGGCGCTGACCCAGGGAGGGTGCTCGCCATGATAGACAAACTTGATGGTGGGCGGCACGCGCATCCAGACCTCGCCGGTTGCCAGCGCCGCCGCGATGTCTGTCGAACCCATGCCGGTAGCAAAGCAGCCCAGCGCCCCATAGGTGCAGGTATGTGAGTCGCCGCCGACCACCACCTGCCCAGGGACGACCAGCCCTTGCTCTGGCAGGACGACATGCTCGATGCCGCCGCGCCCGATCTCGAAATAGACGGTCCCCTGCTCGCGGGCAAACTTGCGCAGAATCCCGGCCTGCTGGGCCGACTGAATATCTTTGGCGGGAGTGAAGTGGCTGGAAACGAAGATGACCCGCCTGGGGTCAAACACCCGGTCAATGCCGATTTTGTGAAACTCTTTGATCGCCAGCGGGCCGGTAATGTCGTTTGCCATGACAATATCGGCTCGCACGTCAATCATCTCGCCTGCTTCTACCCGCCTCTTTCCGGCATGGCTGGCGAGCATCTTTTCAGCCATTGTTGAACCCATCGCTTATTCCCTCACGGACAGCAGGCGGTTAAAACCGCGCCTACGGGCCAGCGATTTTAACCGCCTGCTCTGATTACGCGCTGGCCTGCTGGCGCAGCGTCATTCGCTGGGCAAACTCGGCGATGCGGCGCAGGTCGTCATCGCCCACTGTCTTGTGTTCATCAACATAGGCGATAAAGCCCTCATAGGCGCGCTGGAGTTCTTCGCCGCGCAGCCGTATCCCCAGCTTGCGCAGATGGGCGTCGAAGCCGTGTCGGCCAGAATGCTTGCCCAGCACCAGCTTTGATTCGGCCCAGCCGACGATGCGCGGCTCCATGATCTCGTAGGTGCCGCGATGCTTCAGCATGCCATCCTGATGGATACCGGCCTCGTGCGCAAAGGCGTTCGCGCCGACAATGGCTTTGTTTGGCTGCACCGGAATGCCGGTGATCTGGCTGACCAGTTGACTGGCCGGAACAAGCTGCTCGCTCACGATGCCTGTCGTATAGCCAGCGTAGGCGTCGGCGCGGGTGCGCAGCGCCATGACCACCTCTTCCAGCGCCGTATTGCCCGCGCGCTCGCCCAGGCCGTTGATCGTTACCTCCACCTGACCCACGCCCGCCGCGATTGCGGCCAGTGTGTTGGCTGTCGCCATCCCCAGATCATCGTGGCAGTGGGCGCTCATCGTCACCTGTTCGATGCCTGGAACGGTCCGACGCAGATGGGTGAGCAAGGCTGTATACTCATTTGGCATGGTGTAGCCCACCGTGTCGGGAATGTTAACCACCGAAGCGCCCGCGCGGACCGCCGTCGTAAAGACCTGGCTCAGAAAGTTCCAGTCGCTTCTGGTCGCGTCTTCTGCGGAAAACTCCACGTCGGCAAAAAAGCGACGGCCATAGCGCACCATCTCGTTGATGCGCGCCAGGACTTCCTCGCGGGTCATCGCCAGTTTGTACTGGAGATGCAGATCGGAGGTGGCAATGAAGACGTGCAGCACCGGATGTTCGGCATCCTGAAGCGCTTCACGGCAGGCGTCAATATCAGCATGATTGGCGCGCGCCAGCCCGGCCACCGCCGTTCCTCGCGTGCGTCGCGCGATCTCGCGGACGGCTGCCAGATCGCCCGGCGACGCCGACGGGAAACCGGCCTCGATGATGTCCACGCCCAGCCGAACCAGTTGCTCGGCAACCTGCATCTTCTCATCAAAGGTCATGCTGGCTCCAGGCGACTGTTCGCCATCGCGCAGGGTGGTATCGAAGATATGGATGGGGCGAACCGGCCTGTCTTGCGAGCCGTTGTTTTCGGCGACCAGCGCGCCAATGGAATCAACGTCCATACGGTCGGGGGTGTTAGCTCCGCTAATCATCGTTGTTCCTCGTTTTCTCTCTCAGGCAACAGCGCCGTTACGCTGCGACATTGAAATAATGGGGCCTGGCGACTAAAGTCGCGGCTGGAGGCTTCGCCACAAAGCCCGCCTGCGCGGGCTAAAACGAAGCGCCCGCCGATTTGTTA
This sequence comes from Ktedonobacterales bacterium, assembly GCA_036557285.1. Lineage (NCBI taxonomy): Bacteria > Bacillati > Chloroflexota > Ktedonobacteria > Ktedonobacterales > Ktedonobacterales bacterium. The sequence continues at coordinate 72,754 of DATBHW010000029.1, read as the reverse complement.
GTCCCCGGCGGGTACGGTCTCTTGCGCGGCAGCGGGCTTCGTTGGTGTTTCGTTGCCAGCGTCAGCGCGCGGCTGCAACCAGGACATCATTCCGCGCAGTTCTTTGCCCACCTGTTCGATTTGATGTTCACGGGCAGCGCGGCGCATCGCGTTGAAGGCTGGTCGGCCAGCCTGGTTCTCCAGAATCCAGCGGGTGGCAAAGGAGCCATCTTGAATATCCTTGAGCAAGCCTTGCATGGTGGCGCGCACAGCATCGGTGATGATGCGTGGGCCAGCCGTGTAGTCGCCATACTCGGCTGTGTCACTGATCGAGTAGCGCATGTAGCTCATGCCGCCCTGGTACATCAGGTCGACAATCAGCTTCATCTCGTGCATACACTCGAAGTAAGCCAGTTCTGGCTGATAGCCTGCCGCGACCAATGTCTCGAAGCCCGCCTTGATGAGCGCGGTGACGCCGCCACAAAGCACAGCCTGCTCGCCGAAGAGATCGGTTTCCGTTTCCTCGGCGAAGGTAGTGCGCAGGACGCCCGCGCGGGTGCTGCCGAGCGCGTGTGCATAGCTGAGCGTCAGTTTTTCGGCTTCGCCGGTCACGTCCTGATGTACCGCCCAGAGGGCAGGGACACCCGCGCCTTCTTGATAGATGCGACGCATCATATGACCTGGGCTTTTGGGCGCGACCATTGCGACATCAATGGTCTTTGGGGGAATGACCTGGCTGTAGTGGATGGCAAAGCCATGCGCGAACATGAGCAGCTTGCCAGGAGCCAGCCCCGGCGCGACATCGCGTTCGTAGACCTGACGATGATGTTGATCGGGGATGAGCATCATAATTACATCCGCCCCGGCGGCGGCAGCCTCGACGCTGCGAACGGTCAGCCCGTCCCGCTCGGCTTTTGCGCGGCTGGGGCTGCCTTCGTAGAGGCCAACGATAACCTCACAGCCGCTGTCGCGCAGGTTCAGGGAATGGGCATGGCCCTGGCTGCCATAGCCGATGATGGCAACACGTTTGTTTCTGATGGCCTGGGGATCGGTGTCGGCGTTGTAATACATCTTTGCCATGAGAAATGCTCCTTCTTTTGAGTTTCCGCTTATGATTCCTCTTGAGTTTCCTCTTGAGCCACAAGGCTATATCGCTACCTGGCCGGTTCGCGTCAGTTCACGAATGCCAAAGGGCTGCGCCAGCCCCAGCAGTTGTTCGATGGTATCAGGGGAGCCGCTCATCTCCAGGGTAAGCGAGCTATCGGCAATATCTACCACGCGCGCCCCGAATCGCTCAGCCAGCCCCATGACTTCGCGGCGGCTTTGCGGATCACAGGCCACGCGCATGAGAGCGAATTCGCGCAGCAGCACCTGTTCCTCTGTGCCGCTGGTTGGAATAACTGCTGCCCAGCGCACATCAACCAGCTTACGGAGATGTTCAATCGCGTGATCTGCCGCTGTTCGTGTTCCCTGAAGGGTGATGGTCAGCCGCGCCGTATCCGGCGCTTCCGTAGCGACCAGATTCACGGTGGAGAACGCTGGCCCCCGACGGCGCAGGGTACCCAGCACCCGCTCCAGCGCGTTGCCCCGGTCACGCATCAGCAGCACCAGCACATACTGTTCGCCAGTTGTTGGCGTCGCTGATGCGTATGTAAGTCTTGAATCGCTCATTGGCTGCCTCCTGTCGCTGGAGCTTGATGAATCATGTTGATATTGGCCTGGCCTGGAGCAACCATAGGGTAGACATTGGCTTCCTGCTCGATCACGAAATCAATCAGCACCGGGCCAGCGATGGACATAGCCCGCTCCACGGCGGAGGTCACATCGCTGGCGCGCAGCACCTGGAAGCCTGCGATGCCGTAGGCGTCGGCAAGCTTGACGTAATCCGGGCCGGTCAGGCGGGTTTCGGAGTAGTTGCGCTGATGAAAGAACTGCTGCCACTGGCGCACCATGCCCAGGTAGCCGTTGTTGAAGATTGCTACCTTGATGGGCAAACCCAGTTCGGCGATGGTCGCCAGTTCCTGAATGTTCATCTGGATGCCGCCGTCCCCGGCAACGACCCAGATCGGCTCGTCGGGTCGGCCCAGCGCGGCGCCCATCGCGGCAGGCAGCGCAAAGCCCATTGTTCCCAGGCCGCCGGAGGTGAGATGACTGTTCGGCTGGTCATAGCCATAGAAGCGCGCCGCCCACATCTGGTGCTGGCCCACATCCGTGACCAGCAGCGCCCGCCCCCGCGTGGCCTGCCGGATGGCAGCTAGAATCTCCTGCGGCTGTGGACAGGCGCGGGCGTCTGTCGAGTGAGGTGATGCGGGCGGCGTTTCACCGTTCTGTTCGGCCTCGCGGCTCCAACTCTGGATGGTCTTCATCCACTCATCATGCCGGGCAGGCGCTACTCGTGCTGTCAGCGCCTCAAGCGCGATGCGGGCATCGGCGACGATGGGAACGGCAGGCGTCAGCACTTTGCCCATTTCGGAAGGGTCAATGTCAATATGAATGACGCGGGCTTTGGGCGCAAACTGGCTGACGGCGCCTGTCACCCGGTCATCAAACCGCATGCCCACCGCCACAATGACATCTGAGGCGTGGATGGCGCGATTGACTTCGGCGCGCCCGTGCATGCCGGGCAGACCGATGCAGAGAGGGTGTGAATCGGGGAAGGCGCTGATGCCAAGCAGTGTAGTAATCACCGGAATGTCGGCGCGCTCGGCAAAGGCGCGCAGCGCGGCATACGCGCCGGAGAGGATGATGCCATGTCCGGCAAACAGCAGCGGGCGTTCTGCCGCGTCAATGATAGCTGCCGCCTGCGCCGCCGATTCGTCGAGGTTTGCGGTGAGCGTGGGACGCCAGGGGGGCGCTGGCCGATGCGCGGCGGGCGCAGCAGCGGTCGCCTGCTGTACATCCTTGGGAACGTCGATCAGGACCGGGCCGGGCCGCCCACTGCGGGCAATAGCAAACGCTTCGTGGACTGCATAGGCCAGTTCGTCAACAGACCTGACCAGAATGCTGTGCTTGGTGATAGGCTGGGTGACACCAATGACATCAGTCTCTTGAAAGGCATCAGTGCCGATGAAGCGCCGCGCCACCTGGCCGGTAATCGCTACTAGCGGTACAGAATCCATATAGGCGGTTGCCAGACCAGTAACCAGATTGGTCGCGCCTGGGCCGCTGGTGGCGACGCAGACGCCGACGCGCCCGGTTGCGCGGGCATAGCCATCGGCGGCATGGGCTGCGGCCTGCTCGTGGCGCACCAGTACGTGCCGCAGAGATGAGGAGGTGAGCGCGTCATAAAACGGCATGATTGCGCCGCCAGGATAGCCAAAAAGGACTTCCACCTCTTCTTGTTCGAGCGCCTCGCAAAGAATCCTGGCGCCGGTTTTCTGCTCTGTGTCTACATCCTGGCGTCCCTGAGCAGATGATTGAGGATGAGTGCTGCTGATAGATACGGCCATCGCTTTGCTCCTTTGGAAAATTGCTAAACGTCCCGGCGGTTCACGCAGGAGAACAAAAAACGGAGGGCAAAAAACAATGAGAGCTTCCCAGCTTGGGAAGCTCTCATTGTAAGAGAACCTTCTTTGGTGATGGGGTGAGCGGCTGCGCTCTCCCTAACCTCCCAGCGTCTCGCCTGTGTCAATCGGTGCTAGCCCCGCTCCGCCGCGAACCCGCGATCCGGCGGGGCCGGTAAGCACCAGGCTGCTAAGCGCCAGCGTGCGAAGCAGCACAAAGGCGCTAAGGCTAATCATTGACACGAAGATGACGGGAAGGACGGAAGCGGGCGCTGACGATGAGGAGAGGCTAGATGGAGCAAACGTGGAGACAGCAGCCCTATGATCTGCGAACAGTGCAGTCATAGCTGGCTCAGACTCAACACGCTGCATTACTTGCCTCCAGTGTCTGCGATACCATCGGGAAGCCAGAGAAGACTTCTGGCCCTTCGTTGACGATGAGTGTACCTGACACTTTGGAAATTGTCAACCCCGTTTTGCCTGTATTTTCGCTAAAATCTGTGAGAGCGAGCAGTTTTTATCCCCTTGAAAAAGGGGGATTATGCATGTTATACTCGCACTGTGGATTTCGGAGACGCAGTGTAGCTCTTCGTTCCCTGGGTGGGAATTGAAGGGCTTTTTTGTTGAGGTCATGCGCATGCGACTGTTTCGCCTGTCATGCGAGGAGGGAAAAATCCGCCGGTTCACCCCCGGCGGCATTACCCATTTGCCAGCACATCTGCTCGTGGCGCTCCTGGCGCATCCGATGCGCAGGGTTCGCGCGGCGCTCGCCTGTTCCATGATGGACAGGGAAAACAACGGATCGTGTTTGCAAAGGGAGAATGCCTATGTCTGCCCCATCTCGTATAAGCGTGTGCGTGCCTGCTACCAGCGCCAACCTTGGCCCAGGCTTCGATTGCCTGGGACTGGCTCTTGGCCTGTATACCTCGTTCGATGTTGAAATCCTCTCGGTAGCCACTCCGGCGAACTACCGACCGGCCATTGATATTACCTCTGCCTGGGGCGACGACCCGGCTGGCGCCTCGCTGCCTGGGGATGAAGATAACCTGTTCTACCAGGCGTTTACCGCGCAACTGGCTGCCCGAAATGTCCCTGTACCCGCCACCCGCATCCGTATGAGTATGGGCGTCCCGCCAGGGCGTGGCCTGGGGAGCAGCGCCGCCGCTGTGGTTGGTGGAGTGCTTGCAGCGGAGGCGCTGGCGGGGCATCTCTGTCCGGCGGCGCAGCGGCTGGACCTTCTCAGCGCGGCTGTGCAATTGGAGCATGGCGCGCATGCCGATAATGTAGCCGCTGCCCTGCTGGGCGGCCTGGTCGTCACCAGCAGAGAGCAGCAGCGTGACTCCTGGCGAGCCATCCGCGCGCCCATCCCTGCTGGATTACGCGCCGTCCTCTTTGTGCCTGCATTCTCAATGGATACGGTGGCTGGACGTAATTTGCTGCCTGATCGCTATAGCCGGGCCGATGCGGTCGAAAACGCCGGGCGCGTGGCCCTGCTGCTGGCCGGGCTGGCAACCGGCGATCTGGATGCGCTTGGCCCTGCCATGCAGGATTGCTTCCACGAGCCGTACCGCGCGCAGCTTTTCCCACAACTGCCCGATCTCCTGGCGGCAGCCCGCGCTGCGGGGGCCTATGGCGCGTGCCTTTCGGGTGGTGGCCCAACGATTCTGGCGCTGGCAAAAGAAAACGCCGGAGACGTGGCAGCGGCGCTGAAGCGGCGAGCCGAGGCGCTTCAGATCGAGGGTCGGGCGGTCATTGTCGAGCCTGAGCTAGAGGGAGCGAGGGTGAATGTCGGTCCGTTCGCAGCGCCAGCGCCAGCCCTTTCCTGCCCGGAGTGTGCGCGCTCGTTCTCGCTTGAACGGCAAGATTATCGCTGCGTCTGCGGCAATCCGCTGGATGTTACCCTGGGACATGCTGGCGCTGAGCGCGCTGGCGCTGCCTGGAAGCGTCTGTTTGATGAACGGCTTGGTTCCGTCGAGCCGTTGAATCGCAGTGGGGTCTGGCGCTTCCGTGAACTGCTGCTCCCGCTGCCAGAGGCGCAGCCGGTCACACGCCCGGAAGGCCAGACCAATCTGTATCCTGTCGGGCGCGCTCAGGCGCAGGGTGGGCATCGGCACATTGGCGACTTCGTGGGCCTGGACCGGTTCTGGCTCAAACACGAGGGCGAAAACCCAACCGGCTCGTTCAAAGATCGTGGCATGACGGTTGGGGTCAGCATCGCGCAGTGGCTGGGGGCAACGGCTGTCGCCTGCGCTTCCACCGGCAATACTTCGGCTTCGATGGCGGCCTACGCGGCGCAGGCTGGGCTGCGCGCCATTGTCTTGTTGCCAGAAGGGAAAGTGGCGCGTGGCAAGTTAAGCCAGGCCATCGCCTATGGCGCGGAAATCCAGCAGGTTGCCGGTGATTTTGACCAGGCCATGCGCGATGTCGAGCAGATGTGTCTGGAGCAGGGCGTCTATTTGCTCAATTCGCTCAATCCTTTTCGCATTCTCGGCCAGCAATCCCTGGCATTTGAGCTGGCGCAGCAGCTTTCCTGGGACGCGCCTGATTGGATCGTACTTCCGGCGGGCAACCTGGGCAACACGTCGGCCCTGGGAATGGGCTTGCTGCGCGCTTATCAGCTTGGGGTGATTGCCCGCGTTCCGCATATTGCCTCGGTGCAGGCGAGTGGGGCGAACCCATTCTACCAGAGCTACCGGGCGGGGTTTACCGCGCTTCAGCCGGTGAAGGCGGCCACCCTTGCCAGCGCGATCAACATCGGCGATCCGGTAAGTTTTGCGCGCGCCAGGACTGTTATCCAGGCAACCAATGGGGTGGTGGCGCAGGTAACTGACCAGGAGATGCTTCGCGCGAAAGCGGTCATTGATCGCGCGGGTATTGGCTGCGAACCGGCGTCGGCGGTGTCGGTTGCAGGCGCGCGTCGGCTTGTTGCTGAAGGGATCATCTCCCCTGAAGCCACTGTTGTTGCCATTCTCACCGGGAATCTGCTCAAAGATCCCGCGTCGATCACTCTGGCACAAGAGGCAGCGGGGGAGGCGTCGTTATGCTGGTGATGAAATTTGGCGGCACCTCGGTTGGCTCTGGCGAGCGCATCTTGCATGTGTCCCGCATTGTCCTTGCGCATCGAGACCAGCAGCCGGTTGTCGTCACTTCGGCTATGTCGGGCGTGACTGACGCCCTGCTGGAGCTAGCTCGTTCAGCAGCCCTGGGCGATGCCGCCGCCTGTGAAAACCAGCTTGCCGCGCTGATCAATCGCCATGAGGATGCTGCCAGGGACATCAGCCCTGAAGCCGACTGGACAAAGCTCAACCAGCGACTTGAAGTGCTGAGCGCGATGGCTGCGGATGCTCTGGCGAAGCGGGATGGATCAACTGCCGCCAGCGATGCGCTGGTCTCGTGGGGCGAACGGCTGGCGGCGCCTCTGGTGGCCGGGGCGCTGGGCGCGCTGGGCCAGTCGGCGCTGGCCTGGGATGATCCGATCATTGCAACCGACGAACATGCTGCGCCGCTGACCGAGGCGACCCGCAGCCTTGCTGAAAAAACGCTCGCGCTGGCAGGCGGCGGGCTGCTGGTGGCGCCGGGCTTTATTGCGCGTATGCCTGATGGGCGCATCACTACGCTGGGGCGCGGCGGCTCGGATTACTCGGCCACGCTGCTGGCCGCCGCGCTGCGCGCAGATGCCTGCTGGATCTATACCGATGTGGATGGACTCTTGAGCGCCGACCCGCGCATAGTTGAGCGGGCACGAATCCTGCCAGTCGTCTCGCCACAAACGGCAGGGCGGCTCTCGTATTCCGGCGCGAAAGTGCTGCATCCCCTGTCGGTGGCCCCGGTGGCGCGCCAGGGCATTCCTATGCGGGTGCGCAACACGTTTCGCCCCGACCATCCGGGTACGCTGATTACCGCGCACAGCAGAGCGCAGCGCGGCGCGTCCCAGGCGGTTACAGGTCGGCGCGGCCTCGCTGCCATTGCGCTTATTGGCGATGGTTTGCCGGAGACGCCCCATATGTTCAGGAGGATGTACCAGGCTATGACCAGGGCGGGCATTGAGAGTGTTCTTTCGGCATATCCTGGCGCGGGGTATGACCCGCAGGTCTTTGTCAACGCGGCCCAGGCTGCTGCGGCGCTGGAGCAACTGGCGCGGGAATATGCCAGTGAGCGCGCCCAGGGGCAGATCAGCAGTATCAGCATCCAGCAGGGTCTGGCGCTGTGCACGCTGATTGGTGAGGAACTGGGCATCGCTGCGCTGGCGCAGGCCCAGCAGGCGCTGGCTGCCGAAGCGGTGATGCCGCTGGCGCAGACGCTCGGCCCGTCGGCGCTGAGTTTTGTGCTGTACGAGCGCGACCTTGAGCGGGCTATCCGCAGCATTCATCGTGAGGTTATCGAGCCAACGTGGCATGAGCCTGCTGTGACTGTCTCATGCGGCTCTGTCGGCCACGCGCCGGACGATGAAGAACCTGAGCGGCGTTTTGCGGCATCGCATTCATGATCGCATCGCGTTCGTGATAAAAGAGAATGGAGTACCAGATGTCTCGCACAGCCCGCATCCCTGTCGCTGTTCTTGGCGCGACGGGGATGGTCGGCCAGCGTTTCCTATCTTTGCTCGCCGATCATCCCTGGTTCGAGGTCGCGGTTGTGGCAGTCTCAGAGCGCAGCCTGAATCAACGCTATGGTGATGTCGTGAACTGGAGGCTGCCATCAGCGCCGCCGACTGAGATTCTCGATCTACCAGTAGTCGCGCCGGATGCCCTGTTGAACGCTCCGGTGGTATTTTCCGCGCTGCCAGCGTCTGTGGCTGATGCTGTCGAGCCGCTGCTGGCCGCGCGCGGCCACGTCGTTTTTAGCAATGCGAGCAGCCACCGCATGGCCGACGATACGCCCTTGCTGATTCCTGAAGTGAACGGCGATCACCTTGCGTTGCTGGCAGCCCAGCAGGCCAGGCGGGAGTGGCCCGGCTTGCTGATCACGAATCCAAACTGTTCAACCATCCAGATCGCGCTGGCGCTGAAACCGCTGGCCGATGCATTTGGCGTCCGGCGCGTCCAGGTGACGACGCTTCAGGCTATCTCAGGCGCGGGCTATCCGGGTGTTGCCAGTTATGATATGCTGGACAACGTTGTGCCATATATCGGACAGGAAGAAGAGAAGATCGAGCGCGAAACCAGGAAAATCCTGGGCGTCTATCAGGATGGTGAGATTGCCCCTGCGCCAATGACCGTGAGCGCCCAATGCACGCGCGTGGCGGTGCGCGAGGGCCATCTGGCCTGCGTCTCGGTGGAACTCGCGCAGGAGGAAATCAGCGCCGCTGACCTTATCGCTGCCTGGCGGACATTTCGCCCGGAACCGCAGGAGCGGCGGCTGCCCAGCGCGCCGCATCCGCCTATCGTGGTGCGCGAGGAGCCGGACCGTCCGCAGCCGCTTTATGACCGCGATGCTGGCGGGGGAATGGCGATTACGATTGGTCGCGTGCGCCCCTGCCCGATCCTGGGTCAGAAGTTTATTGTTCTGGGCCACAACACGATTCGCGGCGCTGCCGGGGCAGCAGTGCTGAACGCAGAACTGCTGCTGGCGCGTGGCTGGCTGGGCGATGATGGACGCCCGGCCAGCCAACGCTAAGGACGCCTCACACACCCTCCGCACGAGCAGGGGCGGGGGTGTAGCGCCGTCCTTCCAGGCGGCAGGGGTGGGGCCAACCGTCGGTTGTGTGAGGCATTCTAAGGGCGACATGACGATAGTTGAGAAAGAGGAAATCGTATGATGGAAGTTGAACGCGCAGAAGCGTCGCTGCGTATCGCCTTCCAGGGTGAGCGCGGCGCGTATGGCGAGGAAGCGGTGGTCGCCTATTTTGGGGCGCGCGTGATTCCTGTGCCCAAAAAGAGCTTTGCTGAGGCTGTCGGCGCGGTAGTGTCAGGGGAAACCAATGCCGGGCTGCTGCCGATTGAAAACTCGCAGGCCGGAAGCATCAACGAGGTCTATGATCTGCTGCGCAGCAGCCATCTGTTTGTGACTGGTGAGATCTGCCGACCTATCAACCATTGCCTGCTTTGTTTGCCTGGGCAGACGCTGCGCCAGATCAAACGGGTTCTCTCGCATCCGCAGGCGCTGGCGCAGTGCGACGCCTATCTGCGCGGGCTGGACGTTGAAGTTGTGGCGGCGTATGATACGGCAGGCAGCGCCAAACTGATCCGCGAGCAAGCGATGGAGGGCGTCGCGGCGGTTGCCAGCGCCCGCGCCGCTGATCTCTATCAGCTTGAGGTTCTGGCGAACGGTATTCAGACCATCCAGAATAACTACACTCGCTTCATTGTACTGGAGCGCCAGCCAGGTGAAGCGCCAGGCGGCCAGGCAAAAACGATGCTGATGCTGGCAACGGCGCATAAGCCGGGCGCGCTGCATCAGGCGCTGGGCGAATTTGCCGCGCGCGACATTAACCTGCTCAAGCTGGAGTCCCGGCCATCGCGCGAGCAACCCTGGGAATACGTATTCTACCTGGACATCGAGGGTTCGCTCCATCAGACATCAGTTGCTCAGGCGCTGGCTGCGCTGAAGGATAAGACGACCTTTGTCCAGGTTTTAGGAACGTTTCCACGCGATCCGGCATGCTGAACCTATGTAATTACATGCGGCGGGATTACTTGCCAGAGGAGCAGCGCCCAGATACTTGCTTCGGGAGCAGATCGTTATGCTGAGCCTATCCCTTCCTTCCCATGATCCGCTGGGGGTGTTACGCTCTACTTTGCCTGTTGTGCAGAACGCCCGGCAGGTGCGCCTGGATAGAGAGCGTATCGAGGCGCTTGCCGCCAGATGGGCGCAGGAAGGCTGGCGCAAAGCAGCATGGGATGCCACGCTGCATTTTTATGATGGCACAGAGCGCACGCTCAACTGGATGCTGCTGGTGGATGCCATGAACTTCTGTTTCTGGGGCGAGGCCGGTCAGCCGCGCTGGGCAGTAGAGTATCGCGGCCAGACCTATAACGGCTATCTTGCTGAAGCCGCCAGCCTGACGCGCGCGCTTGACAAGGGCTATCCGCTCTGGGATGCGGCTTATCTGGCCGAAATGAGCGAGGCAGACCTCCGACAGATCTTCCGCCCGGCGTCCAGCACGCCTGAAATCCCACTGTTTGGCGAGCGCCTCGCCAACGCCCGCGAGGTGGGTCGGGTTCTACTGGCGCAGTACAACGGCCAGTTTGCTCGCGCGGTGGAGGCGGCTGGCGGCAATGCTGTGGCGCTGGTCCGGCGGATCGTTCAGGATTTTCCGTCATTTAACGATGTTGCCTCTTATAGCGGCGCTGAAGTGCGCTTTTATAAACGCGCCCAGCTTTGTGTGGCCGATATACACGGTACTTTTGCTGGCAAGCAATGGGGCGCCCTGAGCGACTTAGATCACCTGACGGTGTTTGCCGATTATAAAGTACCGCAGGTGCTTCGGCGCGAGGGCGTTCTGGCCTACAGTCCTGATCTGGCGGCGCGCGTTGATCGCCTGGAGCCATTGCCAGCGAGCAGCCCCGCAGAGGTGGAGATTCGGGCGGCGACCATCTGGGCGGGCGAGTTATTATGCCGCGCCCTCAGCGAGCGCGGCATCCCTGCGCTCGCCAGCGAGATTGACTATTACCTCTGGACGCTGGGCCAGACGCTCTCTCCGACTGACCTCCCCTATCATCGCACGCGCACCATCTATTACTGAGCAAGAGCAGGGTATGAGTTGAGAACGGTTTCGGGCCTCCTCAGTCATAGAAGGCTTCTTTCTGTTGCGGTTCTACCAAATCTGAGGTGTTGGCAAGCGAGGCGTGTTACTGGGAGCGCCGCCTCCCTTCGGGAAGGGCTTCGCCAGAGCCGCTTGACCGCGCTGGGCGCGGCCATTCTCGCTCGGCTGCGCCTCGCTCGCGCGTCTCTGCCGCTTGCCTCGGCTATGCCTCGGCATGCTCGCTCCCGTTGGTCGCTCGCGCGTCCCTTCTTGGCGGCCAGCGTTGGCCTGCTGGTCCGCTGGCCTAGAGGGTGAACGCTCGCCAGGGCGCAGCAGTGGCCGCCTGGAAGGCGGCGCTACCAGTGACCCTCGATAATTGGTGGAACCTTCTGTTGCAGAAACCTTGACAGGAGCGGCCCTGGCATGGTATCCTTGTATGGCACGCGATAGTGTATGGGTGGTTAGCTCAGTCGGGAGAGCGCTTCGTTCACACCGAAGAGGTCGTTGGTTCGAGCCCAATACCACCCACCATCTCTCTAGAGCTTAATGCGCCCGCCAGGGTGGTGTTCTTCTCAAGAAGCCTTTCTGTTATGCCCGAACTTCCTGAAGTCGAATATGTTGCCCGCCAGCTTCGCCAGACACTGATTGGCCGTGCCATCAGCAATGTGCGCGTCAACTGGCCGCGCACCATCGCCCATCCCGACACACAGACCTTCTGTGCCGATCTTCCCGGCGCGCGGGTGTTGGGCATTGATCGGCGCGGCAAATATCTGCTGATCGCTCTCAGCGGCGAGCACACCCTGCTGGTCCACCGACGCATGACGGGAAACCTGCTGCTTTTTCCAGCCGCAGCGAGTGATGGTTCCTGGGAAGATGTGGCTGACCCCTATGGCCGCGTCGTTTTCCTGCTGGATGATGGGCGTCGCCTGGTGTTTACCGATCCGCGCAAGTTTGGGCGCATCGCGCTCTATCCGAACAGTGAACTCGCCAGCGCGCTCAATGCCCTGGGACTGGAGCCGCTCAGCGAAGCGTTTACGCCAGCGGCGCTGGCCGCGCTGCTGGCTGGACGTAGCCGCCAGATGAAGCCGCTGCTGCTCGACCAGACCTGTATCGCGGGCATCGGCAATATCTACGCAGATGAAGCGCTTTTCCGCGCTGGCATCCATCCCTTGCGCCGCGCCGAGACCCTGACCCCGGAAGAAATCGGACGATTGTACGCCGCCATCCGCGTGGTGCTGGAACTGGGCATTGAGCATGGCGGCACGACCTTTGGCCGCCATCAAGACATCTGGGGCGAGGCCGGACGCAATCGCGCTCACCTGGAGGTCTATCAGCGCGCGGGCGAGCCTTGCCTGCGCTGTGGCGCCACGCTGGCGCGCATCGTCGTGGCCCAGCGCAGCGCCCATTTCTGCCCCGCGTGCCAGCCGAATCCTGACGCTCATGCGCTCCCCTTGAACCTCACGCCAGCAGAGGGACGACGCACGCGTGAACCATCGCTAAGGCGAGCAAGCGTGAAAGGGCGATAAAAAGCGAGGAGCTTTTCCAAAAACTCCTCGCCTTCTAGCCAATATTTCCTATGCCCATCGGGTCTTGTGAGGTTTAGTCCTCGCTGGCTGGGGAACGTGTTTAGTTATTGCCTCCCCCACCCCCACCCCCTGGCTTTGGGGTGGGCGTTGGAGACCCTGCCAGCGGTGTGAAAAACGCTGCGCGCGGCTGCTGGTAGGTCTTTCCATGATAGGATACAGTAACTTCCACCAGGATTGGCGTCTGTGCTTGAAGCCCCGTGAAACTGATGGGAAAAGCGGCCCAGCCATCCTGAGTTGTTTGTTGTGTGCCCCCCTGGCTGTTGAGTTGAGACACAGGCGCCCCGCTGTAGAAGGTGAAATCGAGGCTAACCGAGGCCCCGCCGACTCCTCTAGGCGGTCCCCCGTTGACGCTGATATGGAAGATCACATAGATCGTGATACTATCGTTCACCTTTGGCGACTGGTTACTGGCGAAGGCGACAATGGTCTGAGGGGGGGCTGTGGGTGTTGGTGTCAGGTTTGCCGCAGGCGTATGCAGCGCAATCGTGGGCTGGCTGCTGCCGGAGTTATTCGCCAGCGACGGGGTACAGGCTGAAAGAAGCGCTGCTACCAGAACCGCCAGCGCCAGCAGAAAAGCACGCTGTTTCATAGAGCGATGTTTTGATACCTCCAGTACATTGCTCGGCCCGCATCCTGCAAATCCAGCGGTAGGTGGGCCACTTCTCTGTATTATACCCAAGCGGCTCAGCTAAATCAATTGTAGCCCGCTTGCAAAAATAAAACGTTGTTCAGGAGCTAGCCGTTCATAAACTAGCACATCGGGTGATCGGCGCTTTTTGGGTAATGCCTGCTGCCCTGTTTGCCAAATTGTGTTCGGTGTGCTATATTGAGGTTGGTTGTATGGAAACATGATGTTCCTGCCAATACCATTGTGCCATTTGGGAAGGTATCATGCGATGAGCGAGAGCGCAGATCGTGAGAGATTGGGACAGGTCTTGCATCACATAGACAACGAGCTGCGTGTGCTGGCTCAGCTTGCCGATGGTGAAGGCATGCAGCGCCCCCAGGCTGGCCTGGCCCACCCAACACTCTCGCATGATGCCCAGAGTCAGTCCATCGAGGGAACCACTCTGGATTTTGGCCGTGAACGACGCAAAGGCATCCCGGAGGTCATTCTCGGCGAAAACAAGACCGATACGCAGATTCTTTCTATCGCGCATGCGTTCATTCGGGCAAATGGTCGCGCCCTGATCAGCAGGATGCCGCCCGATTTGTTCGGACGATTGTATGATGAGTTTGCGGATTGCCATATCATCCTTCGGGAACCTGCCCGCGCGGCAGCGATCTATCGCCAGGGCAGTTCCCCTCCAAAGACTGGAGGTCGGGTGGGACTCATCAGCGCCGGAACCTCTGATGTTCCCGTTGCTGAAGAAGCTCGCCTGATGGCCGAAGCTATGGGCTGTGTGGTCACACCGATCTATGATGTCGGGGTGGCCGGGTTGCACCGGCTGCTTCAGCCGCTTCGGGCTTTGCTGGCCGAAGGAGTGGACGCAGTTGTCGTGGCCGCGGGGATGGATGGAGCGCTGCCATCGGTTGTATCGGGTCTGGTTGATGTACCCGTGATCGGCCTGCCCACCTCGATTGGGTATGGCCTGGGAGGGAAGGGTGTTGCTGCCCTGCTCTCGATGTTACAGACCTGCGCTCCGGGTCTGACAGTGGTGAACATTGATAACGGCATCGGGGCTGGGGCCACGGCAGCCCTGATCGCCAATCGTGTCGCTCAGGCGCGTCAAACGCGCCAGCACGCAGCGGGGTAATACCGCAAAGAGGGATCATGCGCGCTCTCGCGCATGTATCCTCTGAAGGGCATATGGCGCAGGAAAACGCCAGAAACCCCAACGGCTGGGGTTTTCAGCAGTAGGGCGGCATGATTCTTGCAGCTTGCTCCAGGCGCAGGCGACCCGGTAACGCCGATGTAGTGAAGAGTTCCCGTCATGCCGGGGGATGAGGGAACACGTAGTATGTATAGCTAAGCGTAGAGAGGCGGAGAGAGACATGCCTAACAGCAAACGGGGGCCAGAGCCTGGTTCCCAAAAAGCCAAACACGGTGGTCAAGCAGTACGCGAAAAATACGGTCCAGAGTTCTACTCGCGGATTGGCAAAAAGGGCGGCGAGGCGGTGAAGGAAAAGCGCGGGCCAGCATTCTATGCTGAGATTGGCAAAAAGGGCGGCGAGTCCACCAAGCGTCAGCAGGGACCGGAGTTCTACTCGCGGATTGGCAAAAAGGGCGGCGAGCGTGGCCGCACTGCGCCCAAGCAGTCGCAGTAGCCTATCTGGTTTTTAACCTCGTATTGTGACAGTGGGTGAGCAGAGCGTGTCTGACTCAGACATGCTCTGCTCACCCTTTTGAGCAAACGGAAGACCTGCTCGTGCGTTTCTTGTGCTGCTAGCTGCTGCCGGGGAGCGGCTCCTGGCTCCTGGCGGCTTTTCCACCGCTGGCAGAGAGGACCGGACTGTTACCTGGCTTCTCCTCTGCGCCGTTGGTTGCTTCGGGCGGCGCAAGGGGGGGCGCTGGTGTCTTGATTCCTGGCAGCTTCTGGAGCGTTTCTCGGTCGCTCCCTGTACGGGCCATGCCAGCCGCCACCAGCGTGACCCGAATGCGGTCCTTTATCTTGGGGTCCAGAACGGCTCCAAAGGTCATGTCGGCGTGTTCATCAACGGCCTCGCGGACCAGTTGAGCGATCTGTGTCACCTCAAAGAGGGTGAGGTCGGTTCCGCCAGTGATGTTGAGGAGGATGCGCTGCGCGCCCTGAATGGAGGCCCCCAACCACCCGCCTGCTATCGCCCTGGTGGCTGCTTCTTCTGCCCGATGTTCGCCGCGCCCATCGCCGATACTCATGAGCGCCAGGCCCGCCTGCTGCATCACGCTGCGTACATCGGCAAAATCTACGTTGACCAGCCCTGGAACGGTGATGATCTCGGTCATGCCCTGCACGCCCTGGCGTAATATATCGTCCGCCAGGTGAAAGGCGTCGGCCAGCGTGCGATTTTTGCCCACCACCTGCAACAGACGATCATTTGGCACAGTGACAAGGGCGTCCACAATGCCAGAAAGCGCCGCGATCCCGGCTTGCGCGATTTTTCGTCTATAGCTTCCCTCAAAAGAGAAGGGCAAGGTGACGGTCCCCACCACCAGCGCCCCCAACTCGCGCGCTATGCTCGCCACAATCGGGCTGGCGCCGGTTCCGGTGCCGCCGCCCATCCCTGCCGCCAGGAAGACCAGATCGGCGCCGCTCAAGGCTTCTTTCAATTGCTGGCGGCTGGCTTCTGCGGCCTCTGCCCCGATGGCGGGGTCGCCGCCTGCCCCCAGTCCAAGGGTGAGCGTTTCGCCCAGGCAAAGCTGCTCTGGCGCCTGTGAAAACGCGAGCGCCTGCGCATCGGTGTTGAGAGCCAGGAACCGCGCGCCGCGAAGCTGCGCGTCGATCATGCGGTTGATGGCATTATTGCCCGCGCCGCCAACGCCAACGACGATAATTTGCGCTGGCTCCGGGGCGAAGAGCGCCTGCTCCTCCAGTTGGACAACGCGGGCGTGTCCCTGTCGTCGGTGTGTTCTGGTCGCTGGCTGTATACTCATCAGGATTCGCCCCTCACTCTCTTTTAAGAAGGGAGAACAGCCCCCAGGAAAGAATCGGTCAACATCCGCTTAAAAAAACGAGGGCGCACTGGCACGGACGAACCGGCCAGTGCGCACCACACAACCCAGGCGCTCCCGGAGGGATTCGAACCCCCGACACCTGGTTCCGAAGACCAGTGCTCTGATCCACTGAGCTACGGGAGCGAATACAGGTTTGCAGGAGCCGCTCATCATCGCCCTGCCTCCTGTTCAGTGGACAGCGTATCACCTGGCGTGCGGGGCGTCAAGACCCCAGGCCCGTTTTTTCCGCTAAACTGTCTGCACAAACTCGCGTGGCGTGGCTTGAAACCGCTCGCGCAGAAACGCGCGTCCGAACGCTGTAAAATAGAGGGCCGCGCAGGTTGCCCGGCTCCAGGCGCCCGTGCGCAAGAGCCGCGCTTCGCCCCAGATCGGATAGCGCCAATCGCGCACCAGCATCACTGCCCGAATACCGCTCGTAAGCACTACAGAGGTAACGATGGTGAGCAGTTGCGCCAGCGCCCCCTGCGGTAGATGCAGGATGGGCGGAGGCATCTGTTGGAACAAGAGAAAGCGCAGGAACAACGCGGCCAGGGCTGCTGGAAGAAGCAACTGCGCCAACAAAAACCCACGTCCTGGTTCGCGCACATAGGTGGTTGCTATGCCAAGGGGGCCGATGCTCCAGCAGATCATGATGCGCCGCCGCGCCAGCCCCAGCAGCAGATAGGCCGCCTCATGCAGCGCGATCCAGAAGACGAGAGACCAGCATAACTGGAGGGCATGTACCTGCAAACCGATCACGCTTCTTCCTCGCTTTCGCTGCTCTTTAGTCGAATCGTTCGCGCCAGGCGGCGGCGCCAATCAGCGGGACAAAGACGCACGTTCCCAGCGTGCGCTGCTCAATGCCCTGTCCCCGCTTGAGCAGCAGAAGCAAATCCTGCTGCTCCGGGCTGCCCACCGGGGCAACCAATCGGCCATTAAGACCTAACTGCTGTAACAACGGCTCTGGGATCACTGGCGCGGCGGCAGTCACCAGGATCGCGTCGTAAGGCGCGGCGGGCGGCCAGCCCAGTGTTCCATCGCCTATATGGGCTTGAACGTTGGTATAACCGAGCGTCACCAGAAGCCTGGCCGCGCGTTCAGCCAGCCTGGGCCAGCGTTCGACGGTGACGACTGAGCGAGCGCACTTCGCCAGGATGGCCGCCTGATAGCCCGATCCTGTGCCAATCTCCAGAACGTGTTCTGCGCCGGTCAACTCCAGCGCCTGGGTCATCATCGCCACCATCAGCGGCTGCGAGATGCTCTGGCCCTGCTCAATTGGCAGCGCGATATTCTCAAACGCCTGCGCGCGCAACGGCGGGGCGACAAATTGCTCGCGTGGCACATCTCTGATTGCTTGCAGAACACGCTCGTCATGTACCCCTGCCTGGCGCAGCGTGGCGAGCAACGCCGCGCGGCGCTCGATAAGACTATCAGGAGGGTCGGTCTGACCCGCAACCGTGTGTGTCATAGGGCATTCCCCAGGGAGCCATCTGCCCTTGCGCAGCCTCAGCCGCAATTTGCGTGCCGTCTTCACGCAAGCCTGCGATCTTGCCAGGAATCTTGTGGCGCCTTCTCTTTTTCTAGTGTAGAACCCAAACTGTTCCTCGTCAAGCGGGGCGTCTGGCGCTCCCCTATCGAGGGTTGCGCAACAAGGCAGAGGGACTGGCCTGAAGGTGCGAGGCCAGTCCCTCTGTCGCTGCTTCCTGGTGGCTTGCGCGGTTACTCAACGCTTCCAAAGCGCTTGATCTCCTCAAGCTCTTCTGGCGAGAGGGCGCGTGGAACCACCCCACGCGCAACCTTTTCGCTCTGGACGTGGCGGCGGATGCCCTCGACGACCTCCGGGTTCGCCAGCGTCGTTACGTCGCCCACATCGGCGAAGTTGCTGCTGGCGGCCAGAATCCTGCGCATGATCTTGCCAGAGCGGGTCTTGGGCATATCCGGGACGATCCAGATATGCCGGGGTCTCGCAATCGGCCCGATCTCTGTCTCAACCGCTTTGGACACCTTCGACTCAAGCTCCGCGTTCGCTGTGATTCCCGGCTTCAGGGAAACATAGACCTCAACCACCCTGCCGCGGACCTCGTCCACCAGCGGCACTGCGGCGGCCTCGGCCACCTCGTCAACGGTCAGGCAAGCGGATTCGATCTCTTTGGTTCCCAGTCGGTGTCCGGCCACATTGATTACATCATCAACCCGGCCCAGGATGCGGAAGTAGCCGTCGGCTGCCAGTAGCGCGCCGTCACCCGCGAAGTAGGGCCAGTCATGCCAGTCTTTACTGTCTTTGTTCCGGCAATACTTGGCATAGTAGGTCTGGATATATCGCTCCGGCTGGCCCCAGACCGTCTGGAAGGCGCCCGGCCAGGGGTTGCGAATGCAAATGTTGCCAGCCCGTCCACTTCCGGCTGGCACCTCGTCGCCGTTTTCGTCGTAGATCACCGGGTAGACACCAAGGACGCCCGGACCTGCGCTGCCGGGCTTCATCGCCCCCACCCCAGGCAGGGTGCTGCACAGGAAGCCGCCGGTCTCGGTCTGCCACCAGGTATCAACGATGACGGCTTCGCGCTTGCCGACGACATTGTAATACCAGCGCCAGACATCCGGCTCAATCGGCTCGCCCACGGTGGTCATGTGCTTGAAATGGTAGTTGTATTTCGCCGGTTCGTCGGGTCCGACCTTGCGCAGCATGCGCACCGATGTTGGCGAGGTGTGGAAGATGGTCACGCCAAGTTTCTCGGCGATGCGCCAGGGTCGGCCAGCGTCGGGATAGGTCGGTACCCCTTCATACATCACACTCGTTGTCCCCAGCGCCAACGGGCCGTAGACAATGTAGGAGTGTCCGGTGATCCAGCCGATGTCGGCGAAGCACCAGTAGGTGTCGTCGGGGTGAATATCCTGGTAGAACTTCGACGTGCCGGTGACATAAGAGAGGTAGCCGCCAGTGCTGTGCTGCGCACCCTTGGGTTTGCCGGTGGAGCCGCTGGTGTACATGAGGAACAGCGGCGCTTCGGCGGGCATGGAAACCGGCTCGACGATGCGCCTGCGGTAGTCCTTCAATACCTCGTCAACAAAGAAGTCCCGACCCTCGACCATTGGATTATTTGAGGCATACTGACCTGGATGACGCCGCCAGATCAGCACTTTATCCACTTTGGCTCCCTGTTCCTCGGCCACTTTCACGGCCTCGTCGGCCTTGACCCGGTGGTCAATCAAGGTTCCACTGCGGTAGTAGCCGTCCATCGTTATCAGGACGTGGCTGCCTGAGTCGGCAATGCGGCCACCGCAGGCCGCGCCGCTGAATCCACCAAACACCTGAGAATGGATGACGCCCAGGCGCGCGCAGGCCAGCATGGTAACGGGCAGCTCAGGAACCATCGGCAGGTGGAGTGTCACGCGGTCCCCTGTCTTGAGGCCGCAGAAGTCGCGCAGCAGCGCGGCGAACTCGTTGACCCGGATGTAGAGTTCCCGATAGGTGATCGCCAGGGTATCATCCTCTTCCAGTTCAGGCACCCAGATGAGCGCGGCCTTATTGGGGGTGGTTTTCATGTGGCGATCAACACAGTTGTAACAAGCGTTGAGCCGCCCACCGACGAACCACTTCCAGAACGGCGGATTGCTGGTGTCCAGTGTCGTATGCCAATAGTGGTCCCAGGTGAGCAGGTCTGCGTATTCCTTGAAGCACTCAGGGAAGTTCTTTTCGCTGAACCGTTCATAGATGCTTGGATCGCTGGCATTGGCCTGCCCAATAAACTTGGGAGAGGGTGGATAGTACTCCTCTTCCCGCCAGTGAACGGCGATCTCTGCTTCGGAGACTGCTACTCCCACTTCTTCTTTTGCCATTGCTTGATCACCCCTTGTGGTTACGATAATTTCCTCTCGCGCAAGAGACACAGCTTCCCTGGCGGTAAGGCGCCTCCATAGCTTAGCCAGGGCTAGAGGAGTTTTCATAGCGTTGAAATCTCCTTGCCATACTACTTCGGAGCGTGGAGCGTGCAGTATCTCTCCTGTAGCCCATCGCCCACTACTTCGTATTGAGCGCGCTGGTGGATTGGGGCTTCCTGCCTGGCGCTCATAAAAGAGCCGGAACAGGGGGCAGCGGCTCTTGGTGTCTTAGCCTGGTTGGCTCATCGCTGAAATGCGAGTGGTTTGAGCCTGTCCCCTGTCCCGTATTCAGTCGCTCTATCCCTTGAAAAATCTGGTGTGTTGGCTAGCCGCCGATTGGTCCAAGTGGCAGGTTAATCTTCCCACCGGACGCAGCCTTCAGGACGCCAGCAAGGCCCACGTAGTAGGCTGCTATAGCTGTTGCGATGCCGACGTAGCCAGCAATGGGCGAAGCATCCGCCGGATTAGCCGGGGGATTGAACTCGCCAATCGTCAGCAGCAGGTAGGTAAGGAACAGCAGAGCGAAGACTGCTACCAGGCCCCAGTTCAGCCTGAGCGCGCCAAGGAGGAAGAGTCCGGTCACAATGGTCCATGACAACAGGTACCAGGCTACATCGTTACCCTTCGGCGCGGAACCGGCGGCGTTGAAGAGTATCCAGAAGGAAATCCAGAATGCGCCATAGGAGGAGAACGCAACACCGCCAAAGGTATTGCCGTTCTTGAACTCCCACATGCCAGCCAGCAACTGGGCTATGCCGCCATAAGCAAAGGCCAGACCCAGCGCGCCGCCAGCATCAACTCCAGTAAAGTGAGAGTTTGCGGCGCT
Organism: Ktedonobacterales bacterium; assembly: GCA_036557285.1. Classification (NCBI taxonomy): domain Bacteria; kingdom Bacillati; phylum Chloroflexota; class Ktedonobacteria; order Ktedonobacterales; species Ktedonobacterales bacterium. The sequence continues at coordinate 51,666 of DATBHW010000029.1, read as the reverse complement.
CAGGACGAGGGTGGTCGTGGCAAATCCAAAGAGTCCGAGGGGCGCCGGGTCGGCTACTGCCGTTGTTGTTTTGGTTTCGGTTGCTTGAGCCATCGAAGCCTCTCCTAACTACGGAACTGGGAAGCGCCATATTGCTTCCCTTTGAGCTAATGAACGATGGTCTAACCAGAACCATCTGGGAGACGAAAAAGAAGTCCAGAAAAAACAGGCACAGCTACAGCCGCTGTGCTGGCAGGCTGAGGAGTGGGCATACGGCATGCTGCTGGAAAAGCTCCAGCGGGCGAGGTGTGCTGTTGGGAACAGCACAGACGTGTCCCCGTGCCAGTTGCTCAGCCGCCCGAATGTCTCTCACCCCCTTTCCAGCAGGCTTCCCTTCATCCTCACCACATTCCGTTAAGCAAGATGGAACATCCTTATGGATGGGTCAGGGTCGCTATTCAAGGGTGATGATCTATAGGCATGTAGCTCGCACAGAGAGGAGATAAACCGCGAGCAAAGAGGTAGAAGCAGTTTAGAACGCTTTTTGCTATTTTACAAAGACGTAGTTTAGATGACTGCCTTGAACATAGCGTATACTAGCTGAAGCGAAAAGTCAAGAGGTTTGGCAATTTTCTTTCTTAATACGATACTTCATACGATACATCTGCTTCCCCATTTCCTGGCACAAAGGAGCAAAAGCCATTCCATGTCAATCAATCAGGCGCCGACTTCTCATCAGGGCCAACCACCCTTAGCCTCGCTTCAGGCCATTATCTGGGATCTGGATGGGGTCATTGTTGATAGCAGTGAGCAGCATCGTCTCTCCTGGCAGCGGCTGGCTGCCGAAACAGGCGTTGTATTTACCGATGAAGATTTCTGGAAGACCTTTGGCAGAAGCAACGCGGCGATCATCCCACTGTTCTGGGGATCGCAGCTTTCGGCGGAACAGATGGATGCCCTGGCGGCTCGCAAAGAGGTGTACTTTCGGGAACTGCTGAAAGGGAATCTGCGCGCCCTGCCTGGGGCGCTGGAATTAATGCAGGCAGCGCACGCGGCTGGTCTCAGGCAGAGCCTGGCATCTTCCGCGCCGATGGAGAATATCGCTGTGATGAGCGAGGAGCTTGGCCTGCGTCGCTGGCTGAATGCAATGGTGTCGGGGGATCGACTTCCGCGCGGCAAACCGGCCCCGGATATATTCTTGCTGGCGGCAGAGCGCCTGGACGTTGCTCCGGCGCGTTGTGTGGTCATCGAGGATGCCCCTGCCGGGGTGGCTGCGGCGTCGGCTGCTGGAATGCGCTGCCTGGCCGTCACCAACAGCCATCCGGCGGCATTGCTTGCGGCGGCTGACCGGGTTGTTGATTCGCTGGAGCGCGTCCATCTGGTGGACCTGGAAACGCTGATGGCGGGCCATTCCGCAGCCTCGAACGCATAGCGCAGAAAGAGCTGGCTGCACAGGCAGGAGGAACTCATGATTGGTCGTTTCGATCACGCGGTAATCGCGGTGCGCGATCTGGCTGAGGCGCAGCGGCGCTATCAGGCGCTTGGCTTCGCGGTCAGCCCCGGCGGGCGTCATACCGGGCGCGGCACACAGAATGCCATCATTCGCTTTGGCCTGGACTACCTTGAGTTAATCGCCATTTATGATGAGACAGAGCTTGTCGGACGCGGCCTGAACGGGCAGGCGCTGGCTGAGTTTCTGGCAAAACAAGAAGGTGGCCTGATAGGCTACGCGCTCGCTACCGCCGATATTGCGCAGGATGCTGAGCGCCTGGGGCGCACCGGCCTGGCGGCTGAAGGCCCCTTTGCGATGGAGCGCATGCGCCCGGATGGCCGTCGGCTCTCCTGGCGGCTGCTGGTCCCTGGGAGCGTACCCTGGCGTCGGCCCTGGCCCTTTCTGATTCAATGGGATGCGCCCGATGCCGAGCGGCTTGTGTGGGAAGAGCCAGGTGTTCACCCCAACGGCGCAGCGGGCGTGGCGGGGATCAGTCTGGTGGTCCGCGACCTGGAGCGCGCGATTGATCTCTACCAGCATCAGCTTGGGCTGGAGTTCGCTCACCAGAACGAGGCGCTGAGCCTGGGGGCGCGCCGCGCCAGTTTCCGGCTGGGGGCGTTTACGATTGATCTGCTGGAGCCGACTGGAGCAGGATTGGCGCAGCAGACATTGGAAGCAGTAGGCGAGGGGCCGTTTGAGTTGACGCTGACCAGCAGGAGTCTCGACCAGACGCGCGAGGCGTTGGCTCAAGGCGGCTTGAGCGCAGAGCAGCCCCAGGCCGACTCAACGGGGGTATTGCTGCCTCTGCGCGAGACCTTTGGCGCGCGTTTGTGGCTGAAATCGTGAAGCAGGCTCTCAGAGAGGAGCTTTGTAAGGACGAAGATATGAAGACATATGGTGAAAATTATGCCCGATCTGCGCTGCCCCGCGCTTCAGCACTGGGGTCACTTGACTCTAACCGGCAAATGCCTGATAGGTGGTTTGGATGAGCGCGGGTGGTGAATTTGCTGAAAGGCTATTCCTCTCATGCGCTGCGCCAAGAGTTCCCCATCCTGAAGCGGCGGCGGCCTTCCCTGTGGACCAACAGCTACTTTTGCAGTACGGTTGGCGGGGTGACGCTGGACACCTTGAAGCGCTACGTTGAGAGCCAGAAGGGACGCTAGGCAATGGCAGAACTCACCGGACACCAGACGTTCAAGTACAAACTTCACCCTACGCCCGCGCAAGCGGCACAGTTGGGGAGTGTCTTGCGCCTGTGTCGGGAACTCTATAACGCCGCCCTTCAGGAACGCAAAGAAGCCTGGCAGAAGTGTCGGGTGTCGGTGAATTACTATCAGCAGAAAGCCCAGCTTCCTGATATTCGCGCCTATCGAGAAGATACCGCCGCCATTCATTCCCAGGTCTTGCAGGATGTGGTGTTGCGCCTGGACCGGGCGTTCAAAGCCTTCTTTAAGCGTGTGGCGAATGGGGAGAAGCCTGGCTACCCGCGCTTCAAGGGTCGCAACCGCTATCACAGCTTCACATATCCCCAATGGGGCAATGGAGCCAGCCTGGACAAGGGGTTCCTGGTCCTCTCCAAAATCGGGCGTATCGCGGTACGCTGGTCGCGCCCGTTGGAAGGCACACCCAAAACGGCCAGCATTATCGAGGAGCCGGATGGCTGGTATGCGTGCATTGCGTGTGCCGATGTGCCTATTCAGCCTTTGCCCGTGACGGGTGAAGAGACGGGGATTGATCTTGGGTTGGAATCGTTTCTGACGCTTGCCAATGGAGAACAGATTGCCAATCCCAGGCACTACCGGAAGGCAGAAAAGCGACTGGTGAAAGCGCAGCGGCGCGTCTCCAAGCGCAGGAAGGGCAGCAAGAGACGCCTAAAAGCGGTCAGGCTCTTGCTGCGCGCCCATCAGAAGGTTGCCCGCCAACGCCGGGATTTTCACCATAAAACCGCCCTTTCGCTCTTGAAGCGCTACGATAGCGTCTACTACGAAGACTTGCAGGTTGCCAACATGGTCCAGAATGGGCGCCTTGCCAAAAGCATCCATGATGCCGGTTGGGGGCAGTTCTGTACCATCCTTGTTTTCAAAGCTGCAAACGCTGGGAAACAAGCCGTAGCCGTGTCCCCTGCCTATACCAGCCAGCTATGCTCTGGCTGCGGCGTCATGGTAGCGAAAGGCTTATCCGTGCGTTGGCACGAATGCCCTGATTGTGGGGCATCCCTGCACCGGGACCATAACGCCGCCAAAAACATTTTATGGGTCGGGCAGACCCATCGGGGAGCGGCTACACGGAAGCGCCGTGACGAACCGAGAATCCCCGGCCTTTAGGCCAGGGGAGTGTCAACGAATGGCTGTTCGGTACCCGATGAGACGCCAGAGGAGTGGCTGCACGTGGCCCGCCGACTGGTGGAACAGGTGTGATGGCCGCCGGGATGGCAGTACTGCGATTGGATGTTTGCCCCCCAGGGTTTTCTTACGGTATACTTCAGTTAAGGATGTTTGCGTTCCACAGCGCCAGCAGCAGGTGAGCGCCTATCGCATGCTCCCAGCGTCACATCAACATTCTGAGGGAGCGACGGGAGCCTTGCTATGCCTATTCACACTGAACAAGAGGCTGCCACCCCTGCCCAGGAAGCTGTCGGGGCAAGGCGCGTGCGCGTGGCTATCGTTGGGGCGGGGTTCTCCGGGCTGGGGCTGGCGATCCGGCTGAAGCAGCAGGGCATAGACGACTTCGTGGTGCTTGAGCGCGGCGCTGATGTGGGTGGAACCTGGCGCGACAATACCTATCCGGGCTGCGCGTGCGATGTACAGTCCCATCTCTACTCGTTCTCCTTCGCGCCTAACCCCCATTGGAGCCATCACTACTCGCCCCAGCAGGAGATTCTGGAGTATCTGCGCGGCTGCGCCAGGCAGTTTGGCGTCACGCCCTCCATTCGCTGGAATGCGGAGGTCGTTGATGCGTCATGGGAGGAGGAGGCCAGGCAGTGGCGCATTACGACGACCAGGGGCCAGTTTACCGCTCAGATGCTCGCGCTGGGCAATGGCCCGCTCAGCGAGCCATCAATCCCGTCCATTCCTGGTCTGGACCGCTTCGAGGGGACGCTCTTTCACTCGGCCCGCTGGGAGTATGACCACGACCTGACAGGGAAGCGAGTGGCGGTCATTGGGACGGGGGCGTCGGCCATTCAGTTTGTCCCGCACATCCAGCCGAAAGTCGGTCATCTGGCGTTGTTCCAGCGCACGCCGCCCTGGATTCTGCCGCGCCTGGACCATCCGATCTCTGCCAGGCGGCAGGCTTTGTTCCGCGCGCTGCCCATTGCCCAGCGCCTGGCCCGCAGCGCGATCTACTGGCAGCGCGAACTGCTTGTGCCTGGCTTTCTCAACCGGAGTCGCCTGCTTCAGCGCGGCGAGGCGCTTGCTCTGCGCCACCTGGAGCGGCAGATAACGGACCCTGCGCTGCGGGCAAAGCTGACGCCTGGCTACAGGATGGGCTGCAAGCGCATCCTGCTTTCCGACGATTTCTATCCCGCGATCAGTCAGGAGAACGTTGAGGTGGTGACGGACCGGATTCAGCGGGTGCAGGCAGAAGGCATTGTGACCGAGGATGGTGTGGAGCGCGCCTTCGATACGATCATCCTGGCTACCGGCTTCCATGTGACCGATATGCCGCTGGCCCGCTGTGTTCGTGGGCGCGGCGGCCAGACGCTTGCCGATGCCTGGCGCGAAGGCCCCAGGGCTTATCTAGGCGCTAGCGTGGCCGGGTTTCCGAATCTGTTCGTACTTATCGGTCCGAATACCGGCCTGGGGCATAGTTCGATGGTGTTTATGATCGAGTCGCAGCTATCTTATATCCTTGATTGCCTGCGTCTGATGGACCGACGAGGCATACAGGCGATTGAGGTACGCGCCGACGCGCAAGGCGCTTTCAACGTGGAACTGCAACGCCGCATGCAGGGGACCGTCTGGACTTCCGGGTGCGCGAGCTGGTATCTGGACGCGGGCGGCCACAACTCGACTCTCTGGCCTGGCTTCACCTGGCAGTATCGCAGACGCACGCGCCGCTTCGATCCAGCAAGCTACGCTCTGACGGTGAAGTAGCGCGCCGACCTGGCTCACAAGCGATGCGCTTCCCGTTCTCCTGGGCTGGACTAGAGGGCTTTTGAGAGTTCTATTGACATTACGAAGGCTGATCCATATAATTCTTAAGAGTCACCTGGATATTATGAAGATCAGCCCTCATAATTCTTAAGAAGAGGAGTATGCGCACACCGGTTCGTACTCAGTTGTGCAATGGACAGCAGGGTTTGCGTTGCTGGCGCTGCATGTCACGGTGATGTAAGCGTTGCAAGAACGAGCAACCTATAGAGAGAGGAATTCATGGGAACCACTGGATACCTGCGCTTCCCCACGATCTCCGGCGATCAGATCGTCTTCACTGCTGAGGATGATCTCTGGCGCGTCGCGGCCACAGGCGGGCGCGCGGAGCGATTGACCGCTGGTGTGGCGACAGCCACCAGGGCGCAATTCTCGCCTGATGGCCGCCAGATTGCCTTTACGGGCAACGATGAAGGCCCTGAAGAAGTCTTTGTGATGCCCGCCGATGGCGGCCCATCGCGCCGCCTGACGTATCATGCCGGGCGTTCTCAGGTGATCGGTTGGCAGCCTGACGGATCAATGATTCTCTATGCCAGTTCGGCTGGCGTGCCGCGAGGCCGCTGGATTTTTGGTATCTCGCCCCAGGGCGGGGAGCCGGTGCGCCTGCCCTATGGCGTTGCCAATGCCATCGCCTTTGGTCCCAACGATACGGTTGTGCTGGGACGGAACATCCGCGAACTGGCGTTCTGGAAGCGTTATCGCGGCGGGACCGCTGGCTACCTGTGGATTGGCAAGCGGGGCGACGGCGAGTTCAAGCGGCTGCTGGACCTGAATAGCAATATTGGCGCTCCCTGCTGGGTGGGCGAGCGTATCTTTTTCTTGTCCGATCACGAGGGTATCAGCAACGTCTATTCCTGCCTGCCCACCGGCGAAGACCTGCGCCGCCACAGCCAGCAGGAAACGTATTTCGCGCGCAATCTTGCCAGCGATGGGCGGTTGTGCGTCTATCACGCGGGCGGCGATCTCTTTGTTCTCGATCCGTCTACTGACCGCGAGACGCGGCTGGAGATTGATCTGGCGGGGTCTCAGGCGCAGCGGTCACGCCAGTTTGTCTCCGCAGGCAAGTTCATGGACTCGTATAATCTGCACCCCAAAGGCCAGGCGGTAGCCCTGACCACGCGCGGCAAAGCGTTCAGCATGAGCAATTGGGAAGGTGCAGCCCTTCAGCACGGCGAAGTGGATGGCCCGCGCTATCGGCTGATCAACTGGCTGGCCGACGGCAAGCGCCTGGTAGCTGTCAGCGACGCGGGCGGCGAGCCGCGCCTGGTCGTCTTGACCGCCGATGGCTCGTCGCCTGATCGCATACTGGAGCGGCTTGACATCGGCCACGCGACGGCGCTGCGCGCCGCGCCGGTTGGCGATCAGGCGCTGCTGATGAACCATCGCAACGAACTGCTGCTGGTGGACCTGGCGGCAGAGACGCTGCGCGTGCTTGATCGCAGCGAGTATGGCCGCATCGAGGATAGCGAACTGGTGAATGGCGTCGCCTGGTCGCCTGATGGCCGCTGGGCAGCCTATGAACAGGCGATCAACGCGCAGCAGATCGTTATCAAGCTCTGTCGCATCGAGAGCGGCGAAACATATCAGGTGACGGACGCGCTGCGGCGCGATACGAGACCGGCGTTCGATCCTGCCGGGCGGTACCTCTATTTCCTGGGCGCGCGTGAGTTTGATCCGGTGATGGATATGATGCACTTTGAGTTTAGCTTCCCCAAAGGCGTGCGCCCCTATCTGATTACGCTGCGCAAAGACCTGCGTTCGCCGTTTGAGCCGGAATCCGCGCTGCTGCACGAGGAAGGCAAGGAAGAGAAGAAGCCTGACCAGAAGCCGGAAGAGAAAGCTGAGAAGGCCAGCGCGCCCGAACCAGTGGAGATCGATCTTGAGGGCATTACCAACCGCATAGTCGCTTTTCCTGTGCCTGAGGGCCTCTATGGCCGGGTCTTCGGCACAGGCAATGGCGCGCTCTTTACGTCGCTGCCGGTTGAGGGGCTGCGCACTGGTGATTTGTTCGGCCTGAAGCCGAAATCGAACGGCGGCCTGGAGTTTTATGACTTCGAGAAGCGCAAGCAGGAGCATATCGCCGATGAGGTCGCGGATTTCAGCGTGACCGCCGATGGCAAGATGCTGCTCTATTCCTCCAACGATAAGCTGCGTGTTCTCAAGGCTGGCGAGAAGCCGCCGGAATTGCAGGGGCCTGAGCGTGACAAGCCTGGACGTGAATCGGGCTGGCTTGATCTGGAGCGTATCAAGGTTTCGATTCGCCCCAGCGCCGAATGGCGCCAGATGTTTGGCGAAGCGTGGCGGCTGCAACGCGAGCAGTTCTGGGTGGCCGATGTTGCCGGTGTGGACTGGCCGGGCGTCCGCGCGCGCTATGAGCCGCTGGTGGAGCGAGTGGCTTCGCGCGGCGAACTCTCGGACCTGTTCTGGGAGATGCAGGGCGAACTTGGCTCGTCGCATGCCTATGAGGGAGGTGGGGAGTATCGCCCCCATCCCGAATACCGCCAGGGCTTCCTGGGCGTTGATTGGCGCTTCGACGCGGGCGAGGGCGTCTATCGCATCGCGCAGATCGTGCGCGGCGATCCCTGGGACGCTAAATGGACTTCGCCGCTGCTCGCCCCAGGGGTGAACGCCAGTGTGGGCGATGCGGTGTTGGCGATCAACGGGCAGCGTCTCACGGCAGAACGGGGGCCGCAGCAGATGCTGGTGAACCAGGCGGAGACGGAGGTACAGATACTCCTTCAATCCGCCAACGGCGCGACACGCAGCGTTACTGTGCGTGCGCTGGCCGACGAATCCCGCGCGCGCTATCGTGATTGGGTGGAGAACAACCGTCGCCTGGTACACGAGCAGACCAGGGGCCGCGTGGGCTACGTGCATATCCCCGATATGTGGGTAGATGGGTATGCAGAGTTCCACCGCTATTACCTGACAGAATATGACCATCATGCGCTGATCGTTGATGTGCGCTGGAATGGCGGCGGCGCGGTTTCCGGTCTGGTGCTGGAGAAGCTGGCGCGTCCCCGGCTGGGCTATGATTTCCAGCGTTGGTCTCCGCCCAACCCCTATATCTATAATTCCCCACGCGGCAAGCTGGTGGCGATCACCGACGAGAACGCTGGCTCCGATGGCGACATTTTCTCGCATGCGTTCAAGATGATGGGGCTGGGGCCGCTGATCGGCAAGCGCACCTGGGGCGGCGTTATCGGTATCTCTCCCTATATGCCGCTGGTTGATGGGACGATCACCACGCAGCCGGAGTTTAGCTTCTGGTTCAATGATGTGGGCTGGGGCGTCGAAAATTATGGGACCGATCCGACTATTGATGTAGATTACACGCCACAGGATTACGCGCGCGGCTTCGATCCACAGCTTGAGCGCGGCATCGCTGAGGCGCTGCGTCTGCTTGAGGAGTACCCCGCCGAGACGCCCACGCCGGTGCAGCCGCCGCGTCGCGGCTATCCCAGGTAGTGAGGGATCGCCTCAGTCGGTGGTGGGAAGCGCATCCTTCCAGGGCAGCCAGGCAAACTGGGCGCCCTGGAAGGATGCGCTTCCTGTCGAAGCCGCAGGCACGCGACGGGAAGTGGTATTACAGCGCCGCTGGCCCTTTGCTCTGGGCCGCGTGAAGGTGCGCGCGGATTTCGCCTATGCTGTCGCCGCCGAATTTTTCCAGCCAGGCTTCTGCCAGGACGATAGCCATCATGGCCTCGGCGACGACGCCCGCCGCCGGAACGACGCAGACATCGCTGCGCTCGTAGCGCCCCTCGCTGCTGTTTTCGCGGGTCTGGATGTTGACTGACGGTAACGGATGGGCCAGGGTGGAGATGGGTTTGATGGCGGCCCTGGCGATGATCGGCGCGCCGTTGCTGATGCCGCCCTCGATGCCGCCAGCGTTGTTGGTCTGATGCTGCCAGCCCAACTCGCTTCTCCACTCCAGCACATCATGGACCTGCGAGCCTGGAAGGGCTGTCGTGGCAAAGCCGCTGCCGATCTCGACGCCTTTCACCGATGGAATGCTCATCAGCGCCATTGCCAGGCGGGCGCTCAGGCGACGGTCCCACTGGCTGTAACTGCCCAGGCCAATCGGGATGCCGGTGGCGACGACCTCAACCACGCCGCCGCAGGTTTCTCCCTGGGGCTTGCTCTGCTGGATATGCTGGATCATGTGCTCGGCCAGCGCGCTATCACCGCAGCGCACAGGCGATTGCTCGACTCGCGCCCAATAGTCGTCGGAGAACGTTTGCTTGATGGCGCTGCGCTCCTGGGCGAGATAGCCCACCGGCCCGATAGAAAGGACGTGGCTGTGGACTTCGGCCTCGAACTGGCGCAGCAAGGCCAGGCAGACCGCTCCTACCGCCACGCGCGCAGCGGTTTCGCGGGCGCTGGATCGCTCGATGACGTTGCGAATATCCTGGTGGCCGTATTTGATGGCTCCGGCAAAGTCGGCGTGGCCGGGCCGTGTCAGGGTGACGGCTTCGATGGGTTCTTCCACCGGGGCTGGACTCATCTTCACCTGCCAGTTTTCCCAATCTTTGTTCTCAATTTCAAGCGTGATAGGCGAACCCAGCGTCAGGCCGTGACGCACCCCTGAGCGAATGATGGCGCGATCCTGCTCGATTTTCATGCGCCCGCCGCGACCATAGCCGCCCTGTCGTCGTTGCAGATGGGGATTGATGTCGTCTGCCGAAAGCGGCAGACCGGCGGGTATGCCCTCGATAATGGCGGTGAGTCCTGGTCCGTGAGACTCCCCGGCGGTTAAGAAGCGAAGCATCGGTGAACCTTTCTATATCTATGATAGCCCAGGGCGTCTCTATGACAGCCCAAGCGCGCGCTGCATGACCTCAACCGGCGCGGGCTGGCCGGTCCAGAGCCTGAAAGCCAGCGCGCCCTGATAGAGCAGCATGCTGAGACCGTTCAAGACGGCGCAGCCTTGCGCGTGCGCCGCCCGTAAGAGCGGCGTATAGGGCGGGTTAAAGATCATATCCATGACCAGCGCCGCCGGGGATACTAAACGAACGTCAATCAGTATTTGGGCATCTCTTTCGTGTAGTCCTACCGGCGTGGCGTTGACCAGCAGATCGGCTTGCGCCAGGAAACGGCTGGAGTCGGTGCTGTCCAGTCTTGCGGCGTGAAGCCTAGCAGAGCTAGCTGATGGAGGGGCAGCCGCCTGAAGGCTCTGAAGCAAGCTGGCGAGGTGCGCTTCGGTGCGCCCAAGCACCGCCAGTTCAGCGACCTCGCCTTCCAGCAGCCCGACTGCGGCGGCGCGCGCCGCGCCCCCGGTTCCAATGATGACGGCGTGTTTCCCCTGGCTCTGGAAGGGATGATCTTTGTGTGTGGCGAGCGCCTGCATAAATCCGCCCACATCGGTGTTGTAGCCGATCAGACGCCCATCACGATTGACGATGGTGTTGATGGCTCCCACCCTGGCGGCCAGGGGATCGCATTCGTCAATGAACGCCAGGGCTGCTGTCTTATGGGGTATGGTGACGTTCGCGCCCAGCATCTCTGGCGCGCGCAGGCTGGCGATTCGATTTGCCAGGCGCGAGGGGTCCGTTTCCCAAAAAGTATAGCGCGCCGCGATGCCACAAGCGTCAAATGCCGCCTGCTGCATGCGTGGTGAGAGCGAATGGGCCACCGGAAAGCCGATAATCCCGACGTGCTGCATCGTTCTAACCCTCGCTCCCCACTTGTTCTTCTGCCCACTCGCTCTGCTCTTGCACTGTTTCTATCTCCTGATCTGCTGCGGCCTCTGGCCCGGCTGGCCGGTGTGCGACCTTCTCTATGGCCTGCCGCGCTAGAGGAAGCGGCACATCAGCATAGATGCCCGATTGGCCGATAGCCGTTGGTAAAATCCAGCGCATCACACCGCTGCGCACTTTCTTGTCCAGGCGCATACGCTCCAGCAGCAGGTCAACATCAACTTCCGGGCAGGAGATTGGCAGACCATAGGCCAGCAAGAGCGCCTGCTGGCGGGCCACGCTCTCGCGCGAGAGCAAGCCCTGGGCGTGGGCGATCTGCGCCGCGACTTCCATTCCAACCGCGACGGCTTCGCCGTGCAGCCACGCCGCATAGTCGGTGATGGCTTCCAGCGCGTGGCCGAAGGTGTGCCCATAGTTCAGGATGGCCCGCTGCCCTTGATCGCGCTCGTCGTCCTGCACGATGCCCAGCTTCAGATGCACGCAGCGCGCAATCACTCTGGCAAGCAAGGCGCGCTCCTGTGGTTGGATGGGGGGAACCGTTTCAAGGAGATCGAACAGTTCGGCGTCGAGGGTCATCCCATATTTGATGATCTCCGCCCAGCCTTCACGATAGACGCGCTCTGGCAGAGTCAGGAGGCAGGCGGGGTCGGTAAGCGTGAGCCTGGGCTGGTAATAAGCGCCGATGAGATTTTTGCCGAGCGGGTGATTGACGGCGGTCTTGCCCCCGATGGCGGCATCCACCTGGGCGAGCAGGGTAGTGGGAACCTGGATGAGCGGGACGCCGCGCTGATAGCAGGCGGCGACGAATCCAGCCAGATCGCCAATGACGCCGCCTCCCAGTGCCATCAACGGGTCTTGCTGCTCGGCGCGCTGTTGTATTAGCCAGTCGGTGATGGCTCGAAAGCTGGACAGCGATTTGCTCGCCTCTCCCGCTGGAACAGTGAAGATAAACGGCTCGATGCCTGCGCGTTCCAGCAGCGTAGTGAGTGGCTCGGCATAGAGCTGGCCGATGGTGGTATCGGTCACGATAAAGGCGCGTCGGTGGAAGCCCAGCGCCTGCAATCGCTGCGGCAGGCGATGCAGCCCGCCCCATTCCACGATGGCTTGCGAGGATGTACGGCCCAGGTCGAGCGCGAACTCTTCCGGCGGTAAGCCGGGCGAAAGGAGCGCGCCGTGTGCGATGGCTCCGGCAATAACCTGCTGGGCCAGGCGCTCTGGCGTCTGAGAGTCGGTGGTGAGGTGGAGTTCGGCTTCCTCATACCAACGCTGGCGAACGCGATACAGGTCGTTCAGCTTCTGCTGCCCGCTGCCTCCGGCGAGCAATGGCCGCAGGGGCGCTGCTGGGGCCTGGCGCATTTGCTGATCGAGCCGCTGCCAGGCGCATTCGACGGAGGTTTGTAGATAGACGGTAAGGCCAGCCTGGCGCATCAGCTTGCGGTTGTTCTCGGCCATCACCGCGCCACCGCCCGTTGCAACAACGGCCTCTTGCGAACTGGCCGCCGCTGCTAATGCTTCGCTCTCAAGCTGGCGAAATACGCTTTCGCCGGATTCGCTGAGAACCTGGCCGACGGGGCGCCCCATTCGCCGGGCGATAAGATCATCCGTATCGGTGAAGGGGCGGCCCAGCATGCTGGCTGCTAAGCGGCCAACCGTTGATTTGCCCGCGCCGGAAAGGCCGGTTAAAAAGATATGCCCCATGAACGTGTACATCCCCTTATGTCTTTTGCCTGGCAGGGTAGCTTCGCCATGCGCCTGCATCATGTACAGCAGCTACAGTAGCTATGGGTGCGCGCTTCTTCTCCCTCACGGTTTGCCGAGTGCTTACGGTACTGGTTCGACCTTTGCGCCCAGGCTGGTGAGGTCGTCGAAGAAACGCGGATAACTTTTGGCGACATGCCCGGCGTGACGCAGTGTGATCGAGTGCGCGCTGCCAAGTCCGACGACAGCAAGCGCCTGGGCCAGACGATGATCGGTATGAGTATCTACCTCGGTATTCCCCGCGATGGTTCCGGCGGGGTGTATTTCCAGACGATCTGGAAAGGGAGCAATCTGACAGCCAGCAGCCTGCAAGGCTTCTGCCAGGTCATAAATGCGATCACTCTCTTTCAGCCGCAGATTGGCGATATTAAAAATGAGGCTGGGACTGGTTGCAAAGCAGGCAGCAGCGGCTATGCAAGGTACGCTGTCTATGGCGGTATTGCCGTCAAAGGTAATGCCCCGCAGCGGTCTGTCAGCGCGAGCCATGATCGTGGTTTCGGTTCGGCTGATCTCCAGGCCCATCTGCGCGAACGCTTCAAGCATGGCTTCACCATCGGCGGCCCCTGGCGGCAGGTCACGCAGGGTGATTGCGCCTCTCGCAATGGCGACGGCTGCCAGGAGCGCCGCCGCTGAGGGATAATCGCCAGGTATGTGGTAGGCGCCGGGCAGGTAGTGTTGTTTTCCGGGGATACGATAGCGCCGATGGCGCTCCTGGGTGATGATCGTAATCCCTACCCTTTGCAGTATCTCCAGCGTCAGGTCAATGAACGAGGCTGATACCAACGTATCGGTGATCTCGATTTCCAGCCCTTCTGCCAGGAGCGGCCCTAGATAGAGCAGGGCGCTGAGATATTGCGAGCTTTTCTTGCCGGAAAGCTGAACTTTCCCGCCGTGTATCTGGCCGCCCTGGATGGTGATGGGCAGCGTTCCTTCTGGCCCCTGGCTGGCGATCTGAGCGCCTAGCTGCGCCAGAGCTTGCAGCAAATCATCATTGGGGCGTCGTCCCAGCGACTCTGGATATGGTGTGGTGAAGGTGACAGGCGCCGCCGAACTGGCGCAGATGCCCAGCAAGAGACGCAGGACAGCGCCCGCGTTGCCAACGTCAATTACCACAGGCTGGGGGGGATTGATCTGCCCGCCGACGCCCTGAATGCGAAGGGTACAGCGCCCGTCCGCCTGATAGCTGGTTGCTATCGCTGCGCCTAGCTGCGCGCAGGCTGTGAGCAGGACCGTTGTGTCATCACTGAGCGCCGGATTCTCGATAATGCTCTCTCCTTCGGCCAACAGAGCGGCAAGGATGGCCCGCAGGGTATGGTATTTTGAGGATGGCGGCGTGATGACGCCTTGCAGCGGGCCAGATGGAGCAACACGGATGGTCTGAGGAATAGACCTGGGTAAATCGGGCCTTAACAGTTGCCTGGCACGCTCTGAATAGACAGGCTGTGGCTCATGAGCGGTATGCACAAAGAACAGGGCGCGCAGACAGCGCCGGGGCGCGCCAGGCACATCGATCTCGTTGGCAATGAAGAGCGGAATGGATGGGCCAAGGATGGCTTGCGCGGCTGCCAAGGCGGCGGAGGCGTTGAGGTCAGGTGTAACGGTGAGAATACCTCGAACAAGCGCCGCTCGTTCCAGCCCGTTCCGGGCGAGTATTTCATCAAAAAGCCAGCGCAGTTCGGCCATCAGAACTTCTTCAGAGGTCTCTTCAAGAATGGTCGCGCCGCGAATGCCGCGCAGGCGAGGTGAGTTTGCTTCTGTGGCCGGCTGATCGGTCTGTGCCAGCAGTACCACGCTGATGCTGTGTTCCCCGTTGGGAGCGGGACTGGTTTCGTGCGCGCAGAGCAGAGGAATGGTATTCCAGCCAAGCTTTTCTCGAACGGCGCGAGCAGGATAGTCAGCAGTGAGATCAGTAAGAAAAAAAGCACAGATAAGAGCGTTGGGATAAAGAGGATAGGTTTCAAGCAGCGATTTCATCAGATTGACAGTTGCTTCATGAATAGCCAGAACGCTATTTTCGGGTACCGCAATAGTGGCGATCAATGCCCGTCCGTTCTTTCGCCAGGTTCTGTCGAAGGCTTCTATACTAAATGTCTGAAGGGCTTGTGCTGTTGCCCCTGGTCTGGATTCCATCGCTTTCTCCTGCATACATTCCGAGCCGTTCCAAACGTATCGTCGAGGCCGCCGCGCTGAGGGGGAGTCTGGTCAGGCAACGATCATCGAAGTCTGGAGCAGAGATTCTCGGATTACCCGCGCGCGCTGGATAAGTCGTTGCAGATCCTCTGGCATGATGGCCTGATCCCCGTCGCAAAGAGCCTGGTCAGGCTGATGATGGACATCAACCAATAAGCCATCTGCTCCGGCGGCGATGGCCGCGTGGGCCATCGGGGCGACCAGTTCTCGTCGCCCGGTGGAATGGCTGGGATCAACGACAACGGGCAGATGGGTCAGCATACCCAGCAGGGGAATACAGCTGAGATCGAGCAGGTTTCTGGTCTGGGGATCGAAGCTACGAATGCCGCGCTCGCAGAGGACGACATTGGGGTTGCCCGCGCTGAGGATGTATTCTGCCGAGAGCAGCCATTCCTCAATGGTTGCGGAAAAGCCGCGTTTCAATAAGACCGGCTTTCCGGCGCTGCCCACCGCCTGAAGCAAAGGGAAGTTTTGCATATTGCGGCAGCCGATTTGCAGCATGTCAGCATATTCAGCGACGACTTCCACCAGCCCAGGCTCCATGACTTCGGTAATGATAGGTAGTCCGGTCTCTTCGCGCGCCTGGGCCAGCAGTTTCAGCCCTGGAATGCCCAGCCCCTGGAACGAGTAAGGGGAGGAGCGTGGCTTAAATGCTCCTCCCCGCAGCATGTCGGCTCCAGCGCGCCTGGCTGCCCGCGCAACAGCGCCTAACTGCTGGGCATCTTCAACTGCGCATGGCCCGGCCATGATGACCGGCTCTCCGCTGCCAATATTTACGACATGTGAGGCGCCGGGGCTGCCAACCTGGATGATGCTTTTCTCGTCTTGGAAGTGACGGCTGGCAAGCTGGTAGGGAGTGGAAAAGGTGAAGACGCCCGCGACGCCCGCGATGGCGCTGAGTTCGGCACGCGCCTCCGCGCTGAGGTGTTTTGCGCCAAGGCAGCAGGCCATGCCCACGCCGGTCTGGATGGGGCGCAGCGGTTCGGTGATCTGCGCTCTTCGCAGAACGGCGCTTATGCGCATAAACGCTTCGGGCGCTAGATGGTTCTCCGTGAGAATAATCATGTCCTTACTCTTTTCTAACTCTTTCTTTTACCCCGCTGCTCTCCCCATGTTCGTTCCGACGACCCTTTGCCTCAGCAGGCGTCAACTGCTACACGACAAACAAAAAAGCAGAGGAATCGTTCCTCTGCTTCTCCGACAGGCTTTGGGGGACCAGGCTACGTTACCCAGCACAAGAAGTCCACCGCCATGTCGGAGGACGCCAAAAGTAATAATAAAAGCTGGTTGAGTGTTGTGCCGGGTACGTCATGGTCCGAGTATAAAGCCTTTCGCCAATTCTGTCAAGGGGATTGGTGGTCAATTTTACTTACCCCAGGAGGAGATACGCTCACAAGGTACACGCGCGAGCGCGCCTCACTCCAGCAGCGTTTTGCGGTGCTGGCGGGCCTGATTGAACAGCGTCAAGAGGCGTTCAGCCTCGGCGGTTTCGGCGACTTGCAGCGCCTGACGAAAGGTTTGCAACTGCGCCATGTAAGCATCCATCCAGAAGAGCATCGCTTCTCGATTCGTGACAGCGATGCTCTGGTACATGGCTGGATCGCCCGCGGCAAGACGGCTGGTATCGCGGAACCCTGAACTGATAAGCTGGCGCATGATCTCAACTTCCGGGCTGTTGGCTGCGGTTTCCACCAGGGCGGCGGAGGTAATAAAGGGTAGATGGCTGATTGCCGCCACGCAGCGATCATGTGTCTGAGCATCAATGAGCAGGGGCCGCGCGCCCAATGTGGCGATGAGGTCTTGAATCGCTGCAAGCGCCGATGCATCCACATGTCTGGCTTCATCAGCCTGCGTGGGGGGGACGATACAATAAGCTGCCCCGTGAAAGAGGTCTGGTCTGGCTTGTTCGAGGCTGCCGACGCCTCCAGCCATTGGATGGCCGCCGATAAAACGCGCGCCGCCGGGGAGCAGTTCTTCTGCCCAGCGCAGCACAGCGGCTTTGGTGCTGGCGGTATCGGTGATCACGGTTTCTGCGCGCACATATGGGGCGATCTCGGCCAACGCCTGGCGAACGGCCAGCACAGGCGTGGCAATAATCAGCAGATCGGCTTGCTGCGCGACCTCGGCCAGTTGATCGAATATCTGATCGATTGCCTGTAGCTGCCTGGCCTGCTGGCGGCGTCCGGGGTCATTGTCGTATGCGATCACCGTAGGGCTTAGCGCGCCTGCGTTCTCTCTTTGCTGTTTGAGCGCCAGGCCAATGGAGCCGCCGATCAGTCCCAGGCCAATAATGCCCACCGTTTGCATATATGTCTCTCCTTATTGCTCAGCCTGTCCCAGCCAGCGCCGGATCGAAAGTCAGGGTGAGGTTTGGCAGGCTGGCGCGCAATCCGGCTGCCAGGCGCCCGACTTCTTCTGCGGAAACGAGCAGAGGGATAGAGATCGCTTCTCCATGCGTCATCCTGCTGTTCTGTTCAATGGCTGCCTGTGCGGATGCCTCTGTGGCGCACAGGTGGATATGAATCTGCGTCTGAGGGCTGAGGGCGTTTATATGATAGATTTCGGTCATTTCTTGCACGCTCAGTTGTCCTGGGGCGGTGATGGCCGCCGCGCTGGGAGCCGCATATGTCAGCAGGCAGTGGGGGAAGGCGGGCGCGAGCAGCCGTGTGAGTCGCCCGGCGTTGCCCATCGCCAGGCCGATTACCGGACTGGTGGCGCGCCGCAAGAACTCGAAGATAGGTAAGAGATCGGCTGGGCGTTGGGCCAGGCCAACGAGCTTGACCACATCGGTCTGGCTGCGCAGCGTTTCGTAGGCGCCCCACAGGTCTGAAGGCATGTGGTCGGTCCAGTGGCGCGAAACGATCAGCCGCGTGGCGCTGCTGCGGCGCGCGGCCAGGGCTGCGAGGCTGTCCCATTCGCTATCTATATAGGCGCAGCCCAGGTCCATACCCTGAGTCAGAATGTCCAGGCGCTCGGCTTCCTGGCCCTGGAACGCGCCGCCTTCGCGGGGCGGGCGACAGGTGAGAATCAGGGGGCAGGGCGCTTCGCCAACCAGGCGAGGGAGATCGAAGGAAGCCATCATGTCCAGGCGAATCTCGGCCATGCTGATAGTCGGCGCCAGCGCGTGAAGAGCGGCCAGGCAGGCTTGAGTATCGGGGAGCGCCAGCGAGGCGGCGATTCTGTTCACCATCGGTTCTTTCCGGTATCGTTCCAGGGACGCAAAAAGCGTTTCCTGCTTCGTCTTATTCTACGTGGGAGGCTACGCTGTCTCTGGGAGTATAGCGAGATGCAACGAGAAAAATCCAGGGGCAAGGTGTGTTCTGCTTCATTGTTTGGGGGCTGGCGCTCATGATATAATGGCCTCAGTTTTTAGCAGGGCTATTTCTAGCGATGATTCGTTTTAAGCATATGATTCTTGTCTTGAAGCTCGCAAACGCACGTGCTGAGGGGAGATTATTATGGAGCGATGTCCAAATTGTGGTGTTGAGACGCGGCCAGGAGATCAATTTTGTCTGAATTGTGGCAATCGGCTGACCGGCTCTCAACCCGCTGGCAATCAAAATCCCTGGGGAGCGCCGCAGCAGCCAGCAGGGCCTGCGGCGCCAGTGTTCCCAACGCCAGGGCCGGGAGCGCCTCCTTTTCATCAATGGGGGCCGCCACCAGGGTCGTCGCCCGCCTCATTCGAGCCGCCAACTTCACCGACCTTGCCAACAGCGCAGGCGCCGTTTGATCCAGGGCATGACGCGAGCGGGACGACGGTGGCGAATACCGGAGGCCCGGTAAGAGAAGACCCGACGATGATTTCGCCGCCGGAGGTGCTGGAGGCTACTATGGTGGCGCCAGAGGCTCCCGCGCCAGAAGCGTTGGCGCCTACGGCAATGGCCCCTGTGGCGGAGCCGCCCGACGCTGGCAATGCTGGCGATTACCTGGAGACAGTTGTTGCCAGCATGGAGACACGAGCGGCGGTGGAGGAGGAGGTGGACGTGACCATTACCAGTGTCAATGAGTCGCCTGCCAAGCTGATTGTCAGCAGAAATGGGCAAACGCGGGAGTTTCTCTTGAAGAAGCCAGATATTTCTATTGGCCGCGCGCCCAGCAACGATATTGCGCTTTCTGGCGATCAATTGGCTTCCCGGCGGCATGCGTTGATCCATTTCGATGGGGTCAGTTATGTCATTCGTGATCTGGTGAGCGCCAACGGCACCTATATTAACGGCGTCGAACTGCGTTCCCCTACCCCACTGAGCAATGGCGATCATGTTGGTGTTGGCGAGCATGAGTTGATCTTCTTCTCCGTTGCTGAGAGCGCAGCCGAGCCAACGACCATGACCTTTCACCAGCCAGAGGCGGCGGAGGTCAACCCTGAGACAGTTCCGGTGCCGGGCCAGGCTGATACCCTGGAGCCTTTTGGGGCGTATGTGACCCAGGGCGATTCTGTCGCTGCGGGCGCGTGGGAGAATGCAGCGGTTTCTCAGGAGGATGTAGAAGAGGAGATCAAGACGACGACGGACGCGGAGTTGGTGGAGACGGCAGGCGCCAGCGTCTCGGCTGCTTTTGCGACGGTGACCTATGAGGAGCAGGATGATGCGTATCCGCAAGCCTCAGCCTATCCTGAGATGGCGTCGGCGTCGGCTCAGGCTGAGGTGGAGGTACCGGAAGCGACCATTATTGAGCGGATTGAACTCACCGAGGAATCGTCGGTGAGCGTGGTGGAGGAAGAAGAAGAGGTTGAGGAAGGCGCCCCGGCAGATATATCCATCGCAGAACGCTTGAGACTGACTGAGACGGTGAATGAGGAGGACATGCCCTTGCCAGTACCACAATTGCCTGAAATCCCTACCATGCTGAGCGCGATCAAATCGCTGGATTCGACGACTGCCGAGATGCGCGAGAATCTGCGCCAGGCGAAGATTCTGGAGGAAGAAGCGCAGCGCCTCCGCGATCAACTGCGGGCTGCTACTGATGCTATCTCCAATCATGATAACTCGGTAGCTATCCTGGCACAACGCCTGCGGGTAGGGGTTGCGGATGTATCGAATCGTCTAAACAAGGTGATTGAAGAAGTGCAGCGCGCCGATGAGTCGCTCTCGATTGCGGACCTGATGAAGCTGATTGATGATGTGCGCAGTGATCCGCGCGACATTTATACGCTGGGCAGCCTGGCCCGGCGCGCGCGAGAACTGGCGCAGTTCTTCGAGATGCACCAGCATGTCAATCAGATTCTGAGTGAGTGCCTGGCGACGCTGAATGACCTGCTCTCTGCCGAGCAGGCGGTGCCGGAAAGCTAGGCATTGTTTGGGCGATAACAACGCGATGACGCCCCAATTGGCAAACCAGGACTACGATGTGGTCATCATTGGGGCCGGGCTGGGTGGCCTGCTCAGCGCGGCCCAATGTTTACAGCGCGGCATGCGCGTGGCTGTGCTGGAGCGCCTGGCGCACTGCGGCGGGCGCTTTACGGCGAAAACGTTCCAGGGGGCGCAGATCAGCACCGGCGCGGTGCATATGCTGCCCTTTGGCTCGAATGGCGTGCTGGCGGGGATGCTGCGACGCCTGGCGGTGCCGCATTACGTGTATGACGCGGAAGTCTTTGCCTCTTTTTTTGTGCATGGCCGCCAGCATGTCTGCCGCTCCCTGCTGGGCGTCGCCTCGTTCCTGGGGCCGCGCCAGTTTACGCGCTTTGTGCTGCTGGGGCCAACGCTGATGGCTCGACGTTTGCCCGCCGATGAGCGCGATCTGCCCTTCACCGACTGGCTGAAGAAATACCATGTGACCCCGACCAGCTCCCCCGAACTCTATGCTTTCTTTGAGCGCATCTCGCATTTTGCGCTGAGCGTCCCCCTGGAGGAGATAAGCGCGCTGGAGGTTGCCGAGACGACCAAAAATATGTTCCGCTATGGGCCGCCGGGCATTGTGGAGGGCGGCTGCGCGGCGGTGACTGGAGAATTGGAGCGGCGCGTGCGCGAGCAGGGGGGAGAGGTGCGTCTGCGGCACGATGTCGTGCGCGTGCTGACGGAGGAGGGCGCGGTGACGGGCGTGCATGCGCGCGACAAAGCAACGGGCGAGGAAAGCATCCTGCATGCGCCGCTGGTGATTAGCAATGTTGGGCCGCGCGCGACGGCGCGAATGGCGCAAGGCGTGGTCGAACATAGCGCGCCGATCCGCGAGGCGGTTGGTCTGAAGGTCCATGTACTCAGTGATCGCTCGCTGATTCCGCATAAGGGGATTATGTATTGCCTGGATACCGAGCGGATAGCGGGTATGGTGCAGCCCAGCAATTGTGACCGGCGGCTGGCCCCGCCGGGTAAGCACCTGCTGATTACGCATCAGGTGATGCGCTCGGATGATGTGGAGCAGGAGCGCGCGCTGGCGGTGGCTGACCTGCGCCGGATTATCGGCCCCGATTTTGAGCGCGATTGTCGGGTGCTGACGATCAGCCAGTATCGCGGGGAATGGCCGGTCAACCGGGCGCAGCAGGGCGCAGATTTTGCGCCGGAGATCGGCTTGCGCGGCCTCTATCTGGTGGGCGACGCGATCAAACCATCGGGCTATCTGATGGTTGAAGGCGTGGCGCAAAGCGTGAATCAGATGCTTGATCTGCTGGATGATCTGGATCGCGGAGGCACTGCGCCAGCCACGAAGATGGAGCCAGCAGCGGCTGCCAGATCGGAGAGGCGATCAGGCGCGTCACATATCCCGCGCAAGCCAGGGGCGGCCCGCGCGCTCTACTGGCTGGTCGCGCCACCGCCGCCAGCCAGGCAAAAGCATCTGCCGACCAGAAGCGAGCCGCAGTGATGGACGAGCCGAAGCGTCTTGCTGCGGCGCGGGCCAGGCTGCAAGAGATTGAGGAGCGGGTTGAGGCGACGCTCTGGGATACGACGCTTGACGAGGCAGCGGCGCTGGCAGCATATCAAAAGGAGCGCGAGGCGCTTGAAGACGTGGTGCGCGATGGTCCCTCAGAGGTGGCGCCAGCGTGTCAGGCGCTGCTCGCCTATGTGCTGCTGCGCGAGGATGATCTGCTCTATGAGCGCGATGGTGATCTCGCCGCCAGTCTGGAGCGGATGGGGTCGGCGGTGGCGCTGGCTCAGATGTCGGGTGATGGGGTGCAGGTGGGGCGCTGCCTGATGGTGCAGGGCGAGCGTTTGTTGGTAGCTGCCCGCGCGGAGGAGGCGCAGCGCGCCTGGGAACGCTGCGAGGCGATTGGGCGCGCCGACGCTGGCCCAAAGCACCGCCAGCTTCTGGGCTGGCTGCTGGTGATGCGCGCCCGCCAGGCGCTGCGCGAGCAGGACTTCGACCAGGCGGCTGCGCTGGCGCAAGAGGCCAGAGGGCTGCTGGAAGCCGTTGAGGATGAGGCTGGTCTGGGGGCGCTCTATCTGGTGCTGGCTTTGTTGTATGAGGCCGAGCGTCGGCCTGGAGCCGAGATTGCCATTGCTCGCGCGGAGGCGGGCCACTGGACGGCTCGCGCCCGCCTGAGACACCAAGCCCCACCACACTGAGCGCATATCGCGCCCACACTCGCGCCCAAGAGTCCTATGTGTATTTACAAAGGATTCCCTCGATAGGTATACTGCTGCTGGCTGAGTTTGGCATTAAGCATGCTTCAGGGTCCGGTCACGTTTGAGCCGCGCCCATTCTTGAGTAGCGCCCACTTTTGGAAGTGAGAGAAACCATGAGCGAGATTGTCACGGCTGATCGTGTTGCCTGCTATCTGGTAGAGGGAGGAGCGCCGCTGCGTGGGACAGTCCGCGTGAGCGGCGCGAAAAACGCCGCTACCAAAATGCTGGTTGCCTCACTTCTGACTGAAGAGCCATGTACCCTGCATAACACGCCGCGTATTGGGGATGTGACCATTACCGAGAGCCTCTTACGGGCGATTGGCGCGGAGATAAGCTGGCTGCCGGACCATCCCTCGACTATCTTGATTAAAACGGCGAACATCAGCAATCATGCCCCGCCGCAAGAGCTTGGACGGATGAATCGGCTGGCGGTGTTAACCCTGGGGCCGATGCTCCACCGCTGCGGCCAGGCCAGGATTCCGGCGCCAGGAGGTGACAAGATTGGCCCGCGCCCCATCAACTTCCATATCGAAGGGTTGATGCAGATGGGCGCGGAGATCAAGTTTCGGGATGGCTGTTTTTACGCGAAGGCTAAACGCTTGAAGGGCGCAA
Source organism: Ktedonobacterales bacterium (assembly GCA_036557285.1). Taxonomy (NCBI): domain Bacteria; kingdom Bacillati; phylum Chloroflexota; class Ktedonobacteria; order Ktedonobacterales; species Ktedonobacterales bacterium. The sequence goes on along the minus strand of DATBHW010000029.1, from coordinate 28,232 downwards.
CGATTCGACTGCCCTTTCCCAGTGTGGGCACGACCGAGAACCTTTTGATGACCGCCTCGCTGGCAAAAGGCGTGACGATTATCGAGAACGCCGCTATCGAGCCGGAGATTATGGACCTCATCAAGTTCCTGCAAAAGATGGGGGCGATTATCGAACTCAAGGTGGACCGCAAGATTGTTGTGGAAGGGGTAGATCGGCTGCGCGGGGCGACGCATCATATTCTCCCTGACCGGCTGGAGGCCGTTTCGCTGGCGATTGCCGCCTATCTGACCAGAGGGGATGTGCGGCTCCAGGGGGCAAGCCAGGATCACCTGCTGACCTTCCTGAACACGCTCTATCGCATCGGGTTAGATTTCTCGGTGGAAGAAGACGCCATTCGCTTTTTTGATACCGGCTGTGTGCCTCGCTCTATAGCGATAGAGACGGATGTGCATCCAGGTTTTATGACCGACTGGCAGCAGCCCTTTACTGTGTTGCTGACGCAGGCCAGAGGGATGTCGGTGGTCCACGAGACGATCTATGAAGATCGCTTTGGTTTTACGCAAGAGTTAAACCGGATGGGCGCTGACATCGGGCTGTATACAAAATGCCTGGGGGAGATGGCCTGCCGCTTCCGCGAGAAGGACTATTTCCATAGCTGTATCGTGCGCGGTCCAACGCCGCTTTCAGGCGCGGCGCTCACCATTCCTGATATTCGCGCGGGCTGCTCCTATATCCTGGCGGCGCTGTGCGCGAATGGCGCTTCAACGCTGATGGGCATCGAACATATTGAGCGCGGCTATGAACGGCTGCCTGAAAAACTGCGAATGCTGGGGGCGCAGATCGAGAAGCTGGATGGCCGCGAGGCTGGCGAAGCGCTGGTGGGCCAGTAGCGAGCCAGCCAGGCGTCAAGTCGTGGCGCTGCCAGTAGTAATCAGCAATCAGCGTGGGTTCACGGCGTAGTTAGGGGCTTCCTTGGTGATAAAGACATCGTGTGGATGGCTCTCGCGCAGGCCCGCGCTGGTGATGCGTGTGAAGCGCGTGGCGGCTTGCATCTCCGCAATGGTGGCCGCGCCGCAATAGCCCATCGCCTGGCGCAACCCGCCGACCAGTTGGTAGGTCATAGAGCCGAGCGGCCCTTTATAGGGGACGCGCCCCTCGATGCCTTCGGCGATGAGCCGCGATTCGTCGCTGACGCCATCCTGGAAGTAGCGGTCTTTGCTGTAGCTGCGCCGCTTCATCGCGCCAATGGACCCCATGCCTCGATAGTCTTTATAGCGTTCGCCCTGGGAGATGATCAGTTCGCCGGGGCTTTCATCAACTCCGGCGAGCAAGCCGCCGAGCATGACGGTATCGGCTCCCGCCGCAATCGCCTTGGCAATGTCTCCTGAATACTGGATGCCACCATCGCCGATGACGGGAATATGATAACGAGCGGCGGCCTGCGCGCACTCGTAAATGGCGCTGATCTGAGGGACGCCGACGCCCGCGACAATGCGCGTGGTGCAGATGGCTCCAGCGCCAATGCCCACTTTCACCGCATCAACGCCAGCCTCGATCAATGCTTCGACGCCGCTGGCAGTAGCGACATTGCCCGCGATAATCTGTGCCTGCTGACCGAAGCGGCGCTTGATGCGCACGACGGCCTCCAGCACCATGCGCGAATGGCCGTGAGAGGTATCAACCACCAGCACATCTACATCTTCAGCAATCAATGCGGCGCAGCGTTCTTCACAATCTGGCCCCACGCCAACCGCTGCCCCGACGCGCAGCCGACCACGCTCATCTTTGGCCGCGTGGGGATACTGTGTTTTCTTCTGGATGTCTTTGACAGTAATCAGCCCCTTGAGCATGCCCTGCTCATCAACAACCGGCAACTTTTCGACTTTGTAGCGGTGTAGAATCGTTTCCGCCTGTTCAAGCGTGGTGCCGACTGGAACGGTGATGAGATGCTCACGGGTCATGACCTCGCCGATGGGGCGGTCCAGGTTGCTCTCGAAGCGCAGGTCGCGGTTGGTGAGGATGCCCACCAGTTTGCCCTGTTCGGTGATGGGGATGCCGGAGATATGATAGTTTGCCATCGAGGCCAGGGCGCTGCGCAGCGAGTCGCCTGGCGCCAGGGTAATCGGATCGGTAATCATTCCCGATTCCGAGCGTTTGACTTTATCAACTTCTGCTGCCTGATCTTCAATAGAAAGATTGCGATGAACAATGCCTATGCCGCCTTCACGGGCCAGGGCAATGGCGAGCCTGGCTTCTGTGACGGTATCCATAGCGGCTGAGACGATGGGGATGCGTAATTCAATGGAGTTGGTGAGCCGGGTGCGGGTGGAGACATCGGAGGGAAGCACTGAAGATGCGGCTGGGATGAGCAGCACATCATCGAAGGTAAGACCCTGTGCGCCAAATTTCTCCTCCCAATCCAGCAGCGTAGTCATGAGTGCGCCGTATCCTTTCTTGTATGATCCTTGCGGGTATGACTCCCGATTTCGGCGCGTGTCCTTCGCTCTGCCTGTCCAATGATTGCTCGATGTCGCGCGATGAGGCCAGCAATGAGACCAATAGAATCAGGTGATCATAGAGAAAGCGCCCAGGCGCGTACTATACAGCCGCGCTGGGCGTCCGGCTTCGAGCCATCGGGCATGCGGGTGGGATGCGCTTGAAATCAACTGGGATGCCTTTGCAAACTCAACTCAATATCCTCAAGACGGAGTGTTATCAAGCGCGCCTCTTGTCGCTCCAGTCCTGGGATAGCAACCGCAGAATGCCGAAAAGTTCAAGGGAATATATAAAAGGAAATGTATATTAGAAATACTGTATCATCTGGAGTCGGTTCGCGTCAACCGCAGAGCAAGGGCGCTCAATACAAAGCAAAGCGGCCATAAAAAAGCGCCGGATGTCTATCCGGCGTGAGCAAAGGGTCGCTTGAGCGAAGGGAGCGGGCTATGGGATTCGAACCCACGGTCTCAACCTTGGGAAGGTCGCATGTTACCACTACACCAAGCCCGCCTACAAGCATCAGCATTCACAAGTGTACCTGATAATCAGCTAAAAGTCAATCACGGTGCCCCCGACTGGACTCGAACCAGCACGCCTTGTGGGCACAGGCCCTCAACCTGCCGCGTATACCATTCCGCCACGGGGGCTTCTTGCGCCGCTCTGGCAGCCTCGCCAGACGCACTATACAGTATATACTGGCGGCGCGCTCTTTGTCAATAGCTCTGGCAAGGCATGAAAGCAAGCCTGCTGTACACGACCAGGCGGGCGTGGGGGTGGCCCGAAAAAGTCGGTGCTCTCAATTGTTCGCGCCAGGGTTGGGCGCGGCGCCGGACGGGGGGGGTAGCGCCTGACCAGGGTCTGGTCCCCCCGGCACAGCGGGCTGCGGTGTTGGTGTGTTTGTCGGATCAGGCGTTGTCGTCGCAGTGGGCTGAGGCGTCGGCGTCTCTGTCGGGCCAGGTGTCGGCGTCGCAGTGGGCTGCGGTGTTGGCGTCTCTGTCGGGCCAGGCGTCGGCGTCGCAGTGGGCTGAGGCGTGGCGGTTGGGGTGGGTTGGGGTAGTGCCGTAGGCCAGGGTAGAGGCGTGTTGATAGGGCCGGGTATCTGTGTGGGCTGGATGGTTCCGCCCGGCGTGGGGGTCAGGAGCCGGGCGTCTGTATCAGCAGCGCCAGGATGAAACCAGGCCAGGCCCAAATGCCCATAAGCAATTGAGGAAACACCAATCGTCAATACCAGTGCGGCGGCCAGCACAGCGATGAGCAGGACATACTTGCGCCTAGTGGGAAGACTTCCGAGGTTCTGGCTGCTCGCAGCCTCCTCGGCCTCTGGTAACGTCTGGCCCCTGGCTAGACGCGTAGTGGGCGTCAGGTCGCTATTTTGAGTGGTCGCGTCAGAGGCGGGCGCTTCGATCATCTGACTGAAGAGTGGAGGGCGAAGAGCATAAGGCCCGACTTGCTGGACGGCGTACCCTAATGCCCCGGCAGTTTCAAAGCGCTGGCTGGGGGCTTTGGCGAGTGCCATCTGGAGAATATCCACGATCTCGACAGGCAGATGGGGATTATGCCAGCGTGGGTCGGGAGCCGGGTCGTTTGCCTTCTTGAAAAGCACCTCAAGCGGCTGCAAACCAGAGTACGGTACGACTCCGGTGAGCAGTTGATAGAGAACAATCCCCAGGCTGTAGATGTCGCTGCGCGCATCCGCCAGACCTTCCGCTTGTTCTGGAGCCATATATTCTACGCTGCCCAGCCCCACGCCAGTTGTCGTCATCCTGGTATCGAAGCGATCACGCGCAATGCCAAAGTCAGCGAGCAAAACATGGGTGTGGCGTTGCAGCAGGATATTCTGGGGCTTAATATCGCGGTGAATAATTTCTTCCTGATGGGCATACTGCACAGCGTCACAGAGCGGGACGAAGAGGGAAAGCGTTTCCTCCAGAGACAGTGGCCCATGATGGTTGTAGAGCAGATCACGCAGCGTGCCTTCGCGTACCAAAGGCATGACGAGATAAAGAATGCCCTGCTCCTCGCCAAACTCGATAAGCGGCAAGATGTTGGGGTGGGAAAGCCTGGAGATAGCGTGGGCCTCGCGCAGAAAGCGCCGACGAAAAGGCTCATCTCCCGTAAATTCTGGTCGGATAACCTTCACCGCGACCTCGCGGCCAAAGGCGGTTAATTGCTTAGCGCGATAGACATCGGCCATGCCGCCTTCGCCAATGCCCTCGATCAGTTCGTAATCGCCCAGGCGCGTGCCTGGTAATCTAGAGAGTAATCTTGACATCACTATTCCCGTACCTTCCCGCCTCCAAAAGAGGGGAAGAGTCTAGACAAGCGGAAACTCAATGGGGTTCAGGTAATCCTGTTTCTGCTGGTTGACTGTGGCCCAATCATTTTGCAGAATGCCTCCGGTGTCCACCGAGTCAGGATTTAATGCCCAATACGTCCAGCTTATTCCTGTAACCCCGTTGCCCAGATAGGCGATGATGCTCGTGAACCACTGCTGGTCCTTCGTCGTGGTCAACAGGGTGCCGAACTCCCCTAACATGAGGGGGGCGATGCCCTCTTTGACAATAAAGCCCCAATGGGCATCCCAGATGCCAGGCAGGTTATCGGGATAATCGGGTTCGTTAAAGTAGTGCAGATTATAGACATCAGGCGGATAGTCGTGCGGAGAATAGACGACCTGATTGGGTACATTGAGTTGGACTGGCGTGTCGGCTACCCCTTCCAGGTTGCCTCCCCACCAGTAACAATCCCCTTTGTAGCACTCCACGCCCTCGACAAAGATCAGCCAGTGAGGGTTGATCGCCAGAATCTTATTGCCCAGACTCTGAGCCTCCATTTGCCAATCTACTGAGGGATTACCACATCCCCAACAGGCTGCGGCGTGCGGCTCGTTATCCAGATCCGCTCCAATAACCGTTGTGTTGCCCAGGTAATGGGTGGCTAGCATCAGCCAATCCGCCTCAAAGCAGGATACAGAACAATCAGGCGCTGACCAGAGTTTGGTTTGCGAGCCAGCGTCTATGCCGTGATGGTCCAGAATAATCCGCAAGCCCACTTGACCGGACGCGGCCACAATTTTATCCAGAATCTGCAACCCGTTGAGTCCTTGCAGATCCTGGTTCATGCCGTTGTTAAACGAGATGCCGTTTGGGACACTATTAGCAAAAAACAACTGATCAGAGAATGGTATGCGGATGGTGTTATAGCCAAGGCTTTTGATTTGGCGGAGCAGATCGTGGTAATCGCGCTGCCCCAGGCCGTGAACCACGTAGGTAGGCGATTCAAAGCCAAACCAGTTGAGGCCTGCAATTCGCACCGGATGATTGTTTGCATCCACAATTTGGATGCCGCTGGTGTGCCAGTAGCCGGACCCGACCGGCGGCGAGGCGGTTGGGGTCGGGGCCAGCCCGCTGGTTGGGTTTGCTCCGGGCGTACCGACGCTGCTCACCTTGCGGCCAGGCTCCTGCGTCTGAGCATGCAGGACCAGATAGCCGCCGATGCTGCCGAGGCCGACCACCAGGAGTAAGAGGCTGAGCCAGACCCGCCGCCGCCGCACACCAGACGAGACGGTATCGCGCGCCTGCGTCTGGACTACTGGCACGGTGGGAGTTTCCCACCACGCGCCTGTCGAGCCTGGAGACGTTTGGAACGTGGGCGCGCTGCTGGGGAGGGCTTCTGCTTCGCTCTCCTTTGCGCCAGCGCGCTGACCGATCAGTTGGCCCTCTGGCTGGGTGGAAAGGGTGGGCAGCGCCAGCCCACATTTCCTGCAAAACCGCTGGTCGGCGATGATCGCTTCCCCACAACCTGGACATTGGCTTTCAGCGGTTGCGACATGGAGGAAAGATGGGGTTGGAGGTGGTGTGGTTAGAATAAACGGGTCATCCTGGGCCATCCGGCCACACCGACGACAGATGCCGCTGATCGGGTCTTTTGGTCCCTGACAAAAGGCACATGGCTTCATGGAAGATTTCTCTCAAGCTAGTAACCCATCGTAAGAAAACAATAAGAGGGCGCCTTTACTATATACTATTCTGATACATAGGTGGAACTCGCGGCATTGCTGCGCCGCAGCGCAAATGAGACAGTCTTGTAACCGATACCGAGAGCGTTCACGTAAGCGATTTCGGTATCGGTTACGATGAGTATAGAGGGAATAGCAAAGTTTGTCAAGCATTTTATTACGCCAGGCATTTTATCAAAAGCATAGACACCACAAGCACATTACTTTTCAGCGGGGCCGCCGCTCATACCGCCCCATACAATCTTTCTGGTAGGGCTGGCGGCTGTCACTGCAAATAGCAAACCACTGGGCGAAACCGCCTGTGAGCGTTCGCCTGCGAAACAGTGTTGGCACTGTTGTGGCTGGTATATACTTTGCTGCTGCTTTGCGCATGTCCCAGGGCATTGACGCCAGCGCGTCTCTCTTCTGCACTTAACAAGGAGCCTTTACTGTATGCAAAAACATTTGCCCAGGATCAATTCGAGAATGGTTCGGTGGCCCGGACAACTCGTCTCCAGGCCGTGGATCGGGCTTGGAACCTTGGCGGTGCTGGTATCACTGCTTGGTATGAGTATCTGGATCGTGCAGCTCAATGCGCAACTGAACAACCAGAGGATAGCCGCAGGCGATGCAAGCCGCTGGGCCGATGATACGGACACTACGGCGGCAACGATCCCATTTTCTTCGCCAGAGACCTTGCAGATCGCGGTTGATCCAGCTTTTAGCGCCTATTATCAATCGCATGCGGGGGCGACGCTCCTGGGAGCGCCGGTGACGCCGGGCTTTCCTATCGCCCAGGGGTGGATTCAATTCTTTACCGCAAACGCGCTGCTCCTGCCAGGGATACCAGGGGCAGCCACCACCAGGACCAGCCAGGCGGATAAACAGATAGAGCGTTTGATACCGGACGGACTGAAAGACAGCCATACCGGCGTCATTCAACTCCCATTGCTGCATACCCTGCTCACGGTGGGGAGCCAGGCGCATGTGGGGGGCAGTTTAACCTATACCGATCTGCGCAGCGCGACGAATCCCGACCAGATGATACCTGAACCCGCGCCCAACAGCGCCGTGAACCAGAACAGCCCGCAGAGCGAATCGAGCGGCGGCGTGTTCATTCAGGGCGGCACGCGCGATGGTAGGAAGGTCGGTCATGTAATCCCAGCCGCTCTGTGGGCCTTTATAACACGTCGCAATGTGTCGCCCGATGGCTGGCAAACCGATTTTGGCGCTCCATTGACTGAGGCCATCCCCTTTGCCACCACTCAGTACGGCGCCTCGCACCGTCTGCTGATCCAGGTCTTCTGGCGTAGGGCGCTGATCATGAATCTTGATAACAAGGACGCCTCTGGTCAGCCTCTCATTCAGCCGCTTGATACCGGCGTGGCCTATCTGCGAACCCTCACTCCACCTGCCCCTGCGCTGGGTACGCACACTACCATCTGGGCCAACGGCGACATAGACATCCTCAACGCGCCAGCCACGGGCGCCGCAACCCTCCACGTCGGTCAGCACTTCCCACTCACCCTGGCTGGCGATACGCGGTGGAACGGCGGAACGCTCTGGTACCATGTGAAGTGGAAAGGTGTTAAAACCTCTGGCGATGGGTGGGCGCCAGCCATTGGGACTACCTTCACCTCGCCAGGAAAAACCTCCGCGTGGGCCTCATTCGATCTGCTTTCATCCGGCCTCGCGCAGTACCTGGCAAGCCAGGGCGATCATACGGCTGCCGCTGTCTACGACCTGACCCGCCAGCAATACTATACCTATCACCTGAACAATCATTACCTCATGGGCAATTCAGTCAAGGTGCCTATTCTGCTGGCATTTCTGACGATGACGGAGCAGCAGGACCGCAGACCGAGTGCTCATGAGATGGATCTGTTGACGAAGTTGATTAAAAATGCTGATGATGAGGCTGGTGAGGAGCTGTACGGCGAAATTGGTTGGGGCATCGGGCTAAAGGAGTATCTGGATCAGATCGGGATTACTGGCCTGGAGCCAGATAACTGTGAATGGACCTATAGCTTCGTGAAGCCGCTGGCGATGGTGCAGCTATTGACGCTGCTGTATGAGGGTAAAGTGCTGACACAGCAGGATCGCGCGCTGGCGTTCTCGCTGCTGGAGAATATCGAGCCAGCCCAGCAGATAGGCGTGGGTGACACCAGGCCGCAGGGGGCAGCTGTCGCTATGAAAGATGGCTGGGTGGTTGGCACAGATAACCGCTGGGCGATGAATACATCGGGCATTGTGAGAGTTGGGAGCGAGACTTATATTATTTCCGTCTACTCGGCACACCTGAACTCGCTCCAGGAAGGCCAGGCCATCGCACGCCAGGTCTGTCAGGAGGTGGCCTCGCTCCTCTCGCAGCAGATATAACAGCGGATGTATCTGCGGCTTGCGAAATAGCAAGGCCACCTGGCTGCTCTCAGAGCTTATGTGACAGGATCACCCCTGTGTTCAATCCAACGGTATGCAGCCCTCCAAAAAATCTAGCGTGTTCCATCTTGATACAGCGGTCCTGGACAAAAATCAGCCCGGCCTCTCTCGCTCGCTCGCCTGCTTCATCATTGCGAATGCCCAGTTGCAACCATAACACCCTGGCCCCGATCTGTATGGCTTCTTCCGCAATCGGTAAGATCGCTTCCGGCTTACGGAAGACATCCACGATCTCGATGGTCTCGCCTGCTTCTTTGGCCTCCTTCAACGAGGCATACACCTTTTTGCCCAGGATGGTCTGTCCGGCATGGGCCGGGTTAACGAGGATGATGTCATAGCCCTCTGCCAGCATGTAGATCGCTACAAAATGGCTGGGCCGATACTGGTCTGCCGAGATTCCGACGATGGCAATATGCCGATACTGCCGCAGCAACTTGAGCCGCTCGTACATATCCGGCGTAAGATTGCCAGCAGCCTGTTTAGTGGTACTCATGCCACCCCCTCTTTCACCGCCTGGGTCGAATCGCTCTGCGCCACAGTGACCTGCACCGTCGCTGATGCGTGGTGCAGCGCCTGGTCCAGATCCCACAGAATATCTTCGATGTTTTCCAGCCCAATCGAGACCCGAATCAGGTCGGGAGTTACGCCACCTGCCAGTTGATCCTCTGCTGAAAGCTGCTGATGTGTGGTACTCGCGGGATGAATAATCAAGCTGCGCGCGTCGCCAACGTTTGCCAGGTGCGAAAACAATTTCACCTGATTGATGACCGCTTTGCCCGCTTCGTAGCCGCCCTTGACGCCGAAGGTGAAGATGGAGCCAGCGCCACGCGGTAGGTAGCGCTGCGCCATCCCAAAGGAGGGGTCATCCGACAGGCCCGGATAATGCACCCAACTGACGGCAGGATGCTCTTTGAGGAACTGCGCGACCTGGAGCGCGTTCTGACAGTGCCGCTCCATGCGCAGCGAAAGCGTCTCCAATCCTTGCAGCAGCAGAAACGAGTTGAACGGACTGATACAAGCCCCCGTATCGCGTACTGTCTCCACGCGGGCTTTCATCACAAAGGCAAAATCCCCAAACGTTTCGTAAAACCGCACCCCATGATAGCCGGGCGAGGGATCAACGATGTGGGGAAACTTGCCGTTGTCCCAGGGAAACTTGCCGGACTCGACCAGCACCCCCGCGATTGAAGTGCCATGCCCACCAATAAACTTGGTGGCGGAATGGACCACAATATCAGCGCCATATGCCATTGGCTGGCACAGGTACGGCGTAGCGAAGGTGTTATCAATGACGAGGGGAATGCCCGCCTCGTGCGCAATAGCAGCGACTGCCTGCACATCGAGCACATCGCCACGCGGGTTGCCGATGGTTTCGCCGTAGAGGACGCGCGTGCGCGGCGTGATGGCGCGCCGATAGTTTTCAGGATCGGTGCTGTCGATAAAATGAGTCTGAATGCCCCAGGTGCGCAGCGTCAGGTCGAATTGGGTATGCGTGCCTCCGTAGAGGCTGCTGGAGGAGACGATCTCGTCGCCAGGGCGCAGAAGCGTCATCATCGTCACCATCTGCGCGGCCATGCCCGATGCTGCGGCGAGCGCCCCTGTGCCACCCTCAAGGGCAGCGATGCGCTCCTCGAAAGCTGCGGTGGTGGGATTCATGATGCGTGTATAGATATTTCCGAAGCGCTGCAAGGCAAACAGGTGCGCGGCGTGATCGGTGTCATCGAAGACATACGAAGTAGTCTGGTAAATAGGCACTGCTCGCGCTCCGGTAGTCGGATCAGGCCGCTGCCCGGCATGAACGGAGAGCGTATCAAAGCCAAAGCGGTGGTCTGCATCAATTTCTGGCATGCTCTACTCCTCTTCCAATGGCAGGTCTTACGGATTCTGCTCCATCTTATCACCGTTCTGGCTGCCTTGCCCTGCCAGGACTCCAGGCTCCAGGCAGATGATCTGAACAAGCGCCGGGCGATGTCCCCGGCGAACAAGATAGCCGCGCCCCGGAGGGAGCGTGGTGGCGCGCTGCGTTCCCAGCAGGGGGCCTTCCTGGGGATCGCCGTCCATAATGAAACCCGGACTCCCCATCTCTTTGATGCGCTGGTATATTGGCTCCATGCCTGAGCGCAAGGCGCCGCCGACGCGGCGCGCAAGAACGACGTGCAGCCCTATATCGCGTCCCTGGCCGATGAGTTCTACCAGCGGGAGCAAGGGATTGCCCGATGGGGTTGTCAAGAGTTCATAATCATCAATGAAGAGGATGTAGTGGGGGCCGGTCCATCTGGCAGGTTGATGGAGTTCTTCAAGCGAGAGATTGGCCGCCGAGAGTACGCGCTTTTCAAGCTCGACTTTGAGGCGTTCGATACACTCTTTCAACAGGGATGGGGTGTAGGCGTAAGCAAAGAGATGCGCGCTTTTAGCCAGGCTGAGCAATTTTCGGCGATAATCAACGATGATAAACTGTACCTGGTCCGGGGTGTAGCGATGCTGCAATCCGAGCATCCAGGCATGGAGTAGCGAGGTCTTGCCGCACTGCGCGTCACCAAGAATGAGGAAGTGCGGGTTGTCATCCAGCAGGTCAATGTATACCGGCTGGAGTTCAAGCTCCTCCAGCCCAACGGGGACGCCTGATCGCTGATCGGTCCCAGGAGCCGGAAGATCATGCTGGGTGACGAGCGCGGGCAGCATGCGGATAAGGGGCGCTGAAACGCCTCTCCACTCCTGGCGCAGCGCGTGTACCAGCGTTTCCACTGCTTCAGACAACGGCTGTGCTTGTACGATTGCGCCGCTCCCGAACCGGGGGACCGCTACCTGAAAGTGGAGGCCATTTTTCAGCAGGCCACGTCCAGGCGCCCCGGCGGGTAGAGAGAGGGCGGCGGCTTTGCTCACCTCAGACTCCAGCGGATCGTTAAGCCGGAGTTCGAGGCGAGCGCCGAGGGAATCGCGGAGTTTTGAGCGAATGTCGCTCCAGCGATTGCTGGCAAAGACGAGATGCACACCGTAGGTCAGACCAGCCGTGGCTACCTCAAAGAGTTCAATCTCAAGGTCTTCAAACTCCTGCTGGAAGTGGGCAAAGTCATCAATGACGAGAAACACGTCACCAAATGGCATGTCCTGAAACTCGCCCGCCTGGCGGCGTGAACGCAGGGTCATAATGGTATCAATACGCGCTTCGCGGAACAGATACATGCGCTCTTCAATAATCATGCGGATCTGGCGAATAAGCCGCCGGACTTTATCCCTTTCCGTCTTATCGCAGACGCTGCCGACGTGGGGCAGATGTTCCAGCAGGCGCAGTTGACCGCCGCCAAGGTCAATACAATAGAACTGAACCTCATAGGGGGTATGAGTCACCCCAAAGGCGGTAATCAAGGTCTGGAGAAAGGTACTCTTCCCCGTCTGAGGAGCGCCGACAATGGCAAGGTGCCCGCCAGCCCCTGAGAAATCCAGCAGCAGCGGCTCCTGCTTTTGCAGAGCAGGCATATCAACAATGCCGATGGGAACCTGAAGCAGATCGGGTCGGGGAAGAGGCTTTCTGGAAGGCGCCTCTATTTTGCTCGCGCTCTGCATAGAGAAGACTTCGCCCAGGGTGAGGTACGATGCCAGCGGTGGCAACCATACCTGATGGACGGCTACCTTCTGCTGCTGGGTCTGCCGGGCAATAAGATGCGTAATGACCACATCCATATCTGTATGCAGGCTCTCATCCCCGGCTTTTTGCAACGCGCCAACGGCGCTGCCGCCATTTTGGGGCAATGCTCTGACATAGGGTACCAGTTTTCCTGTGGGTGAGAACCGCTGTACAGGCGCCTGCTCGATTCCGTTCATGCCGCCGGGGGAATAGGGAGCAGAGATCAGCGCCGATTTGAATTGCTCGTAGATAGTTGTATCAACCTTGAAATAACCGATGCCGGGAAAGGAGGGCAGATAAAAGGCATCAGGGGTGTCGAGGACGGCGGCGCTTTCCAGAACGCTGAAGGTGCGCAAGCAAATGCGATAGCGTAAGAGTCCCTCCAGCCCCTGAATGCGCCCTTCTCCAAGCCGCTGCGTCGCCAGCAGCAGGTGCATACCCAGGCTGCGGCCTACGCGCCCAATCGCCACAAAGAGTTCCAAAAACTCCGGGCGATTGGCAAGCAGTTCGGCAAACTCGTCCACGACAATCATGAGATAAGGCATCGGCTCCATGCCAGGAAAGATCTGCCGTCTCGCGTGGTACTGCTGGATGTTATCCAGGTTTCCGGCTTCGCGGAGCATCTGCTGGCGGCGTTCTTGCTCGCTGCTTAACGCGGCGCGCATCCGGTCTATCAGGGTGAGATCGCTCTGAAGATTGGTAATCAGGCCAGCGACATGCGGAAGTCCGGCCAGGTCAGCAAAGGAAGCGCCGCCTTTGAAATCTGCCAGGACGAAGTTGAGAGTTTCGGGATCATGGGTAATCGCCAGGCTGGTGACGATGGTGCGCAGCAGTTCACTCTTGCCAGAGCCTGTCGCGCCGATGATGAGGCCGTGTGGCCCCATCCCGCCCTCGGCAGCCTCTTTGATGTCCAGAATCACCGGCTCTCCGGCTGCGCCAATGCCGAAGGGAACGCGCAGCAGTTCGCTCCTGCTGCGGGCGTGCCAGGTGTCTGACGCGGCCAGGTCATCAGCGAAGGCGTGACCCAGGAGGGGGAGCAAACGGACTTCTTGAGAGAGATCCTGCTGCTTCCCTTTCTCTCCGAGGACCAGTGGCGTCAGACTACGGGCGATCCGCTCGCAGGTTGCCACGTCAGCGAAGTCGGCGGAAAGACCCGCAAAGCGTCGCCCTTCTGGCGCGGTCTCCTCATAGGAAAACCAGCCCATCTCCGAAACCTGGAGGCGCGCCTGAAGGATTGGCGGCTCATCGGCTGCGTCATGGACCAGACAAAGGATCGTGACCCCCAGGCGGGCCGCGTCAGTGAACAATTCATGAATGGCAGGCAGGTGTGCCAGGGGGCTATCGGGCGAGTAGCCGTCAAGCAAGACGATGAAATGCGGCCTGACGGCGCTTCCAGTTGGCGCGTTCGGGTCTGCATTGAACTTGCGGCGGCGCTCAAGTTCTGGAACCAATTGCGAAGTCAGGATTTCCTGAAAATCGTCGAGGGCATCTGCCAGCAGGCACAATGGCTCGATGTCTTGCTGCCTGGCTGACTTGAATTGGCGGAACAGGCGGGTATGCGGCAGCCACTTGAGCCAGGACCATTCCTGCGCAGCCTCGATGGGAAAGTAGGCGATCACGCGAACATCATCGGGAGCTTGAAAAGCAGCAACCTGGCACAGCATAGAGCGCAAGAGCGCCCGTACTCGTGGACGGTTGCCGGTCATGACGAGCGCGCCAAGGGTACTCAGGGGCGACACCAGGGGTACGTTTTCTACCTGACTGTACTTTGCCAGCAGCAAGCGCGCCTCTGTCAAACAATCCCTGTCGTACTCCGCCAGGGGATTCTTGTCCTGCTCGATGGTCAAAGGGCAGCACAGCGGCGCTACGTCGGCGGCCAGACGCACCTGGAGGAAATCGGCATCCGTGATGCGGCGCTCCCAGAGGTATTCGCGCCGCTCGACACAGGCGGCCAGGGTTGCTAACGGTGGATGGAGCCGGTTCATCAGCTGCTGTTGGCGCTGGGCAACTTCGTGCAGCCAGATGCGCTGCTGCTGAATGTAGCGAAGATATTTACTGCGATTGGCCTTGACCTGGACCCGCGTGGTTCGCCGCTGCACAAATTGCATCAGTGCAGCGCCGCTAAACATAGCCACCACCATAAAGGCAGCGACCAGAATAAAGATGGGGTCTGGATAGATGAAAGCAAAGGCCAGGAAACCTACCGAACTCAGCAGGGGAACAAGCAACTGCATCCAGGAAAACCCGCCGCTCTGTGACTGTGGCAGGATGGGTGGGGCCGCGATGACGATTTCATCTGTGGGCAGGCGATCAGGGTAGCTTCGTGCTGGACGGTGAAAGATAAGACCAGGCATGGTGGAATCCTCGTAATATATCTTGCGTTACTATATCTCGCTTGCGTCTCCTGCGGCAAGTGAAGCGGCTTGACGCGCTACTCATTGAGCGGATCATCGTGAATCCAGCGCACACGAGGGCCTTCGGTTTCGGAAGTGGCAGGCGGATAGGGGAATACGTGTACCCGACCTGGAAGGCGCAGGTTCATGGTGCTTTCCTGCGCGGCAGCCCTTTTCAGTACCAGGCGCGTACCATCAAAGACGCCGCAGCCCTCAAGCGAGCGAGTCAAAGGCAGCGCCTCGCCCCCGTATAGAGTAAGTTCCCACTCCTCAGAAGAACTGGCCTCGCGCTGGGCCAATCCACACACTTCCAGAAGGATGGGGAGCAGCTCACTCAGCGGAGCTTCTGCGGATAGGGCGAGGTCAAGGCTGTCGTTAAGATAATCCACCGTGACAAGGAGGGTGTGCATAGCGTTCCTGCCGTTTCCAATGCACCAGGCGGCCCGGCTCCGCAAGCGGCAGCAGCGAATGTGTGCCTGGCATATATCAGTATATGAAGCGTACTGTTGAGTGTCAAGGTCAGGCTGAATGCTCTCTAACCTGCCTGTAGCTCTGGTTCTGTGGGCTGAGATCGCGCGGAGACGCCGATCAGGAAGCCAGTTAGACGGGGCGCTCAGCGTCGTCCGGGTGCTCATAGCGCAAACAGCTTGCCCAGGCGTCAAGCGTTGGGCAGGCGCAGAGGTCACGGGAGGTCCACGCTTGATCGAAGAGGTCCAGCGCCGGGGGGCAGTTTTTCGTCAATGCGGTTCGCACCGTTTCCAAGAGCGGCGGCCCGCTTTCTTGCAGTTCTTCCGGGCGAAAGAGCGATTCGGCTCCTGACGGGACAGAGGCTCGCACCTGTTGGTCACACCAGGTAAGCATCTCCGTCAACAGAATAGCTCCTGCAAAGCGGTCCCCTTCGGCGCACCACTGGCCCTGGCGGCCCGGATGCCGATGCTGGTAGCCTGGCGTACCCCAGTTGGCGCGCGGCGGCGCGGCTTCGGGAAAGTATAGCCCTTCGAGGTCGAGGAACTCGATGCCCTGAAAGTGGGGCAGCACCAGCGTGTTACTTCCGGCAATATCGCTGTGCGCGAGGCGCTGCTGTTCCAGGCTGCGCAAGGCCAGCGAGGTCATCCGCGCGAGTTTCACCGCCTGATGAGCCGTATAGCTTTCGCTTGCTTTTCGGTCAAGCATAGAACCCGCCCAGGTGCGGCCCTGAAACCAGGGCATGAGGACCGCGTATTCCAACTGAGGAAACATTGCAATCAGGCGCGGATGCGTGGCTTTCGTCAGGCAGATGCGCTGCCGGGCCAGCGTCAGGCCATTGCTCTCTGGACAGCGCGCCAGGGCGTTGACAGCTTGCTCGATATGTTTTCCGCGTGTAGCAGCCCTGGCGACTTTCAGCGCGAAAGGCTTGCCTGTCCCTAACTCTTGCACCTGATAGATGAACGCTTCGCTGCCCTCCAACATGAAGACCGTATCAGGCTCGGTCAAAAGAAAGGGATCGGGCAAAAAGCGGTAGCACGCCGTTCCAATGCAGAGAACCATGCGCAGATGCGGGCGAAAGACAGCCATGCCGGACCTTCTGGTCATTTGATCTGTGTGGCGATAGAAGCAACGAAGGCGAGCCGAATGAGATCGTGCTGGATACCAGGAAAGAACATCATGGCGCCCGGCTGAAGATGATAGCCATAGCCATTGATGTTATGGCGATAAGGCTCCGGGAGCCGCGAAGAAAGGCCGAGCAGAAACCTGGCGTACTTATCGGCTAACTCGCTCGCGCGGCGAACCCCTTGCCACTGATACCAGTCTCGGATCGGTTTGCGCAGCATACGCTCGGCGACATAGACGTGTTCCATCAGCACCGGGCCGTCCTCGACGCGCATTCCTTGAATGCGGCTGATGGCTGGTGATGGATCGGTCGTGGTAAAAACGGCGTCGGTTAGATGGCAGACAAGCGGCGCCGGGCAACGCTGAAACTCGGCGAGCCGCTTTTCGAGGAACGCCTCTACTGTAGCGAAGGCAGCGGCCATATCGGTCACGCCGTCGGCGCTCCATTGTGGCACGCCATACTGAAGCAGTTCGGGAAGGTCTACCATGCCCCCGAGCACGTCAACCACCTTCGTGCTGTAGGCGAAGATGGCAATTTTGTAGCGGCGCTGGGGCATTCCATCGCGCATCGAACGCCGCCAGAGATCTCGTAACGACAGGCGCAGGGCTTTATTGACAACCTCCATCTTGCTTCTGTCGCTGCACATCTGGTTCATTGAATCGCTCGCATCTACAAGATAGATGATGAGCGCGGGGGTCAGGGTCGTGGCCGGTTGGATATAGACTCGCTCTTGCATTGGCTGTTCTCACGGATCTGCTATAAAGGGTTGTCGCCAATCTCGAATTCCCACATCCTGGTACGCCAGCTTGAGGCGATCTCGTCGCTCTCTGAACCAGGATCGATGACCGGGGCTGCTATCCAGGCTCGTGAAGATGCGGGCGTGCTATCGAATACCAGGCTGCTGCCCGCGTAATCGCCCCAGTGCGCGCCAAAAGGTTTCGTCCCCGACTGGAGAGTGATGATCGTATTCTCCTGCCCCATCTCTCCAGGAGGGTCGCTGCTGCGACGGCTGGTATAGATGATACCAGGATAGATGCTGGAAGAAGCAATCTGCGCTGACAAGATCATATCGCCTTGCGCGTCGGCTGCCAGCGTCGGCGTGAACAGGTATGTTCCGGGGAGTCCCAAAATACCCGCCTGCACGACTCTGGCGGATATACTCCTGGTTCGGGAAACGAGCGAAGGCGCAAGGTCAATCCAGTAAATACCCGAACGAGTGAGCGAGTCGCCAACCCAGTTGACGGCAGTGGTGAAAGCGATATAAAGATGGCCGTTCACGAATTGCGCGCGCGCCACGCGCGCGTCGCCAGTTGAGAGCCTTGGCGATGATTGGTTTGCTTGTGAATCAGGCGTTGGCTGCTGCGCCAGCGGTGGATCGGCATAGGCGGCTGCGAGCGTCAGGTCGGCTCTCGGCAGCGCCGCGCCTGTCGCTTGCCCTGGAGAGGACACTGGCGCGATAGCCCAGAGGTGAAGGCTCCGAGAAGTGTGTTGATAGTCTGCCGAGTCACTTTCTCCAGCGTCATTCCCAACCAGCCATTCTGTGGACGTTGTTCCCGACTCAACGGCTGGTACTAATGAAAGCAGCGGCTGGCCCTTGTTGGTGAAACGGGTCCATCTCAGCGGCGCTTCGCTCTTGCCTTTGCCGAACTTTGCCCTGGGGAGTTCCCAAAGGACTACTCCGTTGAGCGTACCGTCCGTTCCGCAGTTGAAGTTAGAACCCGCGATGAAGAAGCCCAAAGCGTTGCTTCCCAACTGCGGATCATCGGCCCAGTTGCATGTTCCGTAGTCGTTGGTCAGGGTGGGAATTTGATAGACGTGCCACAGATCGAGCGGCGAACTGGTCGTGCTAATAGCCACATCGAAGTAGCTGGCGACGTTGCCCAGGCTGTTCTTCGCTATCTCATTGACGACGAGTACCCATTGCTGACCTGTCGGGTCGAAGATGACGAGCGGTTCACCAAATACATCGGCGGTATGCCGTACCTGATGGAAAAACTGGACGAAGCCGATAGACAGGACTTTATCCTGTGTGTCAATGATCTGGAAACCGGCGTCCACTGCCTCAACGACATAGTGATCTGTGGCCGCTATGGATACGTCCATCGGCGCTTGAATACCCATCTGTGTCTGCCCTAATCCGGTCAGGGTCTGGACGCGCCTGGCAAGGGGAGCAGTGTCCCCCTGAGGAAAACCAGCCGCAGCGTCAGGGGGGAGCGGCGTGAGCGCGGCGATGTGATCCGCGTCCGCCGCAACCTGTACGCTATCTGCCGCTGACCAGGCCGGCTGGATGAAGAGCGAGGATGCTGCCAGGGCGCTGCCGGTTGGAAATGCGCCCAACCGGGTTGGCGCAACCAGCGTGAGGTCTTGCGCTGGCGTCAGCAGCCTCACTACGGTGATGCCTGTAATCACGAGTACCAGGATCACCGCCACGCTGGAGCCAATCACGCGCCGACGAAATTGCTTCTGGTTTCGTGGCAGCGGCGCTCCTTGTCCATCCGGCTGACGCTGCGGTACGATAACAGGACCAGATTGAGCCGAGATAGGCGCTTCACGAGGTAGTGCAGGGGTAAGCGCCCTGGACTCCGGGATGGCCGCAGAGCGAGGTCCGGCTTGCGCATCCTGAATGGCAGGAAGATTGATTATGGATTCGGCGGGGGACCGATTGATTGACAGGACAATGGCCCGCTCCGGGGCCAGCCCTGGCGGTTCTGGAAAGGGTGTTGAGGGCGTTGGATTGGGCATAGCTGTCTGGCCGCTGTCAAAGCGACGAGTCAGGCGCTGCAAGATGCCGCTAAAAGAACGAGTAATGCGGGGGGCAGCAGCGGCGCGCCCGGTGTTCTCAGCCGGAACACCTTGATATGCCTGATAGGCGCTGGCGTGGGGCTGCGCGCCAGAGGGGGGAAGAGAAGCTTGCTGCGGCCCAGAAGAAGCTGGCAGCGGCCCTGAAGGGGGTACGGTCATTCTCAAACCACAGTTACCGCAAAATTGCGCTCTAACTGGCACTAAATCACGACATCGCGGGCAAGGGATGAAAACGCCTGGTTCCATAAAAGTAGTTACCTCGCTGGATGGTCCGCAGGCCAGCAGCGAACTGACAAACTGACGACGTTCCAGACAGCAGTTACATAACTCAGCGGCAGTATTGTAGTATACACACAGCCACGTTGTAAATCAATGCCAGCTTCTGCCGGGTAATTGATGGTGATACGCCCCAGCGTCCATCTGGAGAGGGCGCAAGGAGGTGTTTTGCGGTGACGAGTTCATCAGCCAGGGTCGGCAGTGTATGCCTCTCTCCAGCGAGTCGTGTCAAATCGCCCGCCGCCTTGCAAGTAATACATCGGTTCCCCTGGTTCTTCTTTGCTCTCCTGCTTCTGCCCATTGTAGCCGGATGCGGCGGACTCCCAGGCGGCATCGGCGCGAATGCGACGCCCGGCTCATCGCACCTGCTCATCACCAGTTCGCCCGCGCTGCTGCCTCTCGTCAGAACTGCCGCTGCCTTGTATGAGCGCCAGCACCCGGAGGCGCAGATCGACCTGCGGAGCAGCGAAAATGTTGATGGCCTCAGCGATCTGGTTCACCAGCAGGCTGATATTGCTGCCACTATCGTCTATGCGGACCCTGCCGCCATTTCCGCTGAGCATATGCTTGACCAGCTTGTCTGTATTGTCCCCTTCTTCATCATTGCTCATCCCGATGTGTCGCTGCCTTCGCTCTCACGGGAACAGATTCGTGGCATCTTTTCAACCGGGGCGATTACCAATTGGAAGCAGCTTGGCGGCCCAGATCAGAAGCTTGTGGCGCTGATGCCACCGCTGACCTCTGATATACGGTTTTTATTTCGTGAGGAGGCGTTGGGCGCTGCCACTGAAGTCGGCACTACGCTGCCCACTGATTCCCCGGAAACACTGCGCGATATGGTGGCGCGAACGCCGGGAAGCATCAGCTATTTGCCGGGGCCGCTGCTGAATGCGCGCGTGCGCGCGGTTGCCATTGATGGAGAACCAGCCACAGCAGAGCAGATTCTGGCAGGCCGCTATGCTTTTTGGAGCTTTGCGCATCTGTATACGCGGGATACTGGCGCCGCTGGGATGCAGGAGGCCACAGGGGATAGCGGGATCAGGGCGCTGTTTCTCCACTTTATGCAGACTACATCGGTAGAGCAGCTTATCCAGCAACTTGGCTACATTCCCCTCACTGAGATGGATGGCTCGCCCATATCGGCGTCGCCAGCGGCATTCACCACGTCAGCCTGAAAGCGAGGTTCATCCTATGCGCCCTCGTCGCTCTGTTCCAGTGAGCGCATCACCTGCGCCATCGCGTTCGCCACAGCGTTCCTGGCTCTTGTCCGTGGCTCGTCGTGCAAACAGGTGGCTGCATAAATCAGGAGCAGCATCATTCAGTTACCCCCATCGCCTTCTTTGCCGCGTCCCTATCGCTGCTCGCCTTGCTACAGGATTTCTGTTCGCCGGGCTGGTGGCTGTGCTGGCTTCTGGATTCGTCGGTTTGCAATCTTCTCAAGCGGTGAGCCAGACGGCTCTTTTTCAAGAACAGGTGGGCGTAGCCAGCGCCCAATTGACAACGGCTCTCCTGCTTCTCCAGGCCGATAACGCCCAGGCACATGTTGCTGTAGAAGATGCGGCTGAGAGCCAGCCCCATCAGACGCTGTTGAGCGATCAAGAAGCTGTCAAGAGCCTGTCCAGGCAGTATGAGGCGGAAATAGCCGCGTTTGTACGCGAAAACCTGCTCGCTCAGCATCCTGCTCAGGCAGAGTGGCTGAACCAGCTAGGGCAAGGCGCGGCGATTGAGCAGCAGCATGGACTGGTCATCAGCCTGATCTCGACATGGCAAAGGTATGCTGCGGCACAAACAGAGGTGTTGCAAGACATCCTGGCTGGCAAAGTAATCGCAGCGGAGACGCTGGCGCGCGTCCAGGCCGATCCGATGGCTACAGATGTACTCAGCGCCATCTCCAGCCTCATCCAATTTGAGCGCGGCCTGGGCCTCTCTGTCCAGAGCGCCGCGCGTTTGCAAGAAGGCCATGATCAACGGGTAAGAACTCTTCTGGCTGCCTCTGCTGCTCTGGCGGCCATCCTGATTGCTGGCTTGCTGGTCACGATTTCGCTGCTTGGCCCGCTTCAGCGATTACGGCAAGTGACCCAGGCTGGCCTAGCCGATGAAAGAGAGGCACGTCTTGAAGTGATCGGCCATGACGAGATTGCCGCCATCTCATCAGATGTCAATGATATGCTTGCTGCCATTGATAGCCTGATGGCTGAGGTGAGCCGTCAGCATCAGGGGATCGTTTCCTGCGCGGAGCGGCTGTTTTCTGAGGTGAGCGGGGGAGATACCAGCGATGTGCGGGCGCAACTGGCAGAGGTGGGGGATCCTCTCAAAGTGCTGGACACGATCTGTAATGCTGCCATTGCTCATTTCCATCACCAACAAGAAACTTTGTACCACTAAGCTCTTGTATTCTTCAGCAGGCAATGTTATACTCTTCAATGCAGAAGAAGCGCGAGGCTTCTTTCTCGATTTTACCCACTGTTTGTTACCTATTCTTTAACCCAGGATTCGCAAGGAGGTTTTCGGAATGGCAATCCTGCAAATTGATGCTGATCAAGTGCAGAGCGTTGCGAATCAGCTCGCGTCCCTCGTACAGTCTATCGAGAGCGCAAACTCGCAGCTCAGGGGGCAATACTCGGCCCTTCAGGCGGCTGTACACTGGACACAGGTGGGTGCGGAGGATCAGTTGCAGCAGGCTCAGCAGCAACTCACCAATATCGAGAACTTGCTGAAGGATGCTCAGCAGCGTCTTGTTCAAGTCGTCACCGACGCTCGCCAGACCGAGTCGGCCATCCAGTCGAGCTAAAGACCAGGTAGTCCAGGTCTGGCTCACGCTGCTGCAAAGAGGCACATAGCCTGCGCCCGATACAGGGAATGACGCCAACTTGGAGATCATGTACGTCTCTGGAGATCATGTGAGTCTCTAAGGTATCTTCTCTATCCGGCGCTGGTTATGTGCCGCTTTTTGTTGCGGCAAGCGATGAGCCATATTGCTAGCCGCTCTTCTTTTGACGATGGGAAAGCTGCTGCCGACAGGGGCGAAAGAGATGGCCCCGGCAAATAGCAGAAACACAAGCGCAGACCAAGAGCAGGAGAATCCGGTATGCCGGGAATGTTGACCATAGACGCAGATGAGGTTCGGGCTGCTGCTGGCGCTTTAGGGAAGATTGAATCGCAACTGCGCAACGACATCGAACAGTTGGTATGGCAGTTAACAACGCTGGAGGCGGCGCTGCAATACACCGAAATCGGTGTCAGCACGCCGATACGACAAGCGCTCACGCAGTTGAACGAAGTGGCGCAACTGCTTCAGGCGGCGCAATCGCGGCTGCTGCTGGTGGTCAGTGATACGGTCCATCTGGAGGCGGAGATTGCCTCTGGTGGAGGCAAAGTTCCAGCAGGGGGTGGTCCTGGCTCGATAGAGGGGGGCGAGAGCGGCGAGAAACGCGTGAAGATAGGCGGGGTTGCGCCCACTAGCAAAATAGGTTCTGAGTTCGAAGATGGCAAAAGCAAAAGCCTGGTTGGGGTGGGGGTTGAGGGCAGCGCGGTTACACTCCCGATTTCGGAAACTGACAAGGGCAGCTTCTACAATGAGGCAGAAGCTAAATTCGGGACAGGGGCTGTCGGGGTGGGGGTTATGGAGAAAGATGGCAATCTGAATGCTGGCATCTGGGGCGAAGCTACCGCCGCGTCCATCGAAGACAGGGGAAGGTTAGGCTCCAAAGACCTGGGGCTAACTTATGGGGGCGATGCGAAGGTCTTGTCAGCTTCGGGCTTTGCTGGTATTGAGGATGATTCACTTGGGGCCGAGGTCGGCGTCAATCTGGCGGAGGTAGATGGGCATCTTGGCACAGATATAGCTGGTGTGAATGTTGGTGTCAATGCTGGTGTAGGGCTGAAGCTTGAACTTGGTGTTGAGATTGGTAAGCATACGAAGGTCAAATTGGGGCCTTTCACGCTTGGGCTGGATTTTGGTGGAGCGTGGTGAGTGCGCCAGTGGTCAATAGCCTGTATGCGCTCAGGCCAGGAAAGGAGGGGTAGCGCGTCTTGCGGGAACAGATGCTCAGCGCGCGCTGCACACCATGCCTACTTCAATGTTGATGCGAGAACTTGTCCTGAATCATCCAGAGTTTCTTGCGCTGCTTGATGCGGTCCATGCGCGCCACGTTGTTGGCATAGAGCCAGCGTCCTTATTCCCCTCAGACGAGGGGGAACGCCGCGCGATACTGGCGCAGGGCGAAGCGGCGTTGCAGCAGCGAGGCGCTTTGAAGCGCCAGGAACAGGGAGAGTACCAGCTTGCTCCTGCCTTCGAGAATCTTGCCAGGGTCGTAGCCTATCCCGAAGTAGCTGTTATCCTCGTTCGGAATGTGACCGGCGTCGGGCCACAGCTCTTTCTCCACTACACGGCTCACGACTTGGCGGTGGAACACTCGTATCCTCATGAGCAGGCGCATCGGCTTGCCGTGTTACCAGACATTCCAACCATGATCGAGCGAGAGCGCTATATCCTGGAGTTGGAGGAAACGCCGCAGACTAACGCGGCGGTGGAGATGAGCGAAGATGACTTCCGCGCGGTAAGAGAACTCGCGCAGCATCAGCCGCGCGAGCGCGCCGAAGCCTTCCTCGCCCGGCATGGGGTACGCGCAGCCGATGCGGCGCCGCTCTATCAGGCGCTGGCCCACCCAACTTTCGTCGGCTCGGTTGCGGTGCTGCGCTGCGGGCCAGAGGCGATTCGAGATGCGCGCAGCATTTTTGTGCTGCAAGGCGCGGGTTCTGCCTGGCGCGCCACACAAAAGACGCCTGGTGAACCTGTTCTGTTGATACAATCCACGAATGCGTCTGACATGAAACGCCAACTGCTTCAGTATTTCGAGGAACTCTCTCGCCCTGCTTAGCCTGGCGTGGTCATGTATCGCGGCGCTCCCTATCGTTGCGCAGCATTCGCGCCTTTTTACGATTCGTTCAGGAAATCGTTGACGGCCTGCATGAAGGGCGAGAAGCTGCTGCGGTGGACATTGTGTGTGGCTCCTGCGATCTCGACCGCGCGGCTGTGGGCGGGCAGATAGTGTTTCGTCTGCTCCCAGTCAGCGTCGTCCAGCGTCGTTCCCAGGGCCGCATCGGCTCGGATCACGAGGGTTGGCGTTTTGATCCTGGCGAGCAGTGGCAGCAGTTCATTCGACTGGTCAGCTTCAGAGAAGACGCTGACCACTGCCTCGCGGGTTACGTGTTGCAGCGCGTCAATCTTGCCCTCAATATCGGCCTCGGTCCAGCCAGGGTTATCGGCGGCAATCTCGACACGCAGTTCCTGGGCGGGTCGCCCGATGTCTCTGGTATAATTAGCGATACGCTCTTCGAGATCACCCCGACCAAAACTATGAGCCGGGTCTTCCAGAATCACCTGTGAGAGAAGAGGAATGGGCTTTTGGGACCACGCTCCACTAGCCAGCACAATCGCCGTCGCTCCACCCCAGGAATGGCCGATCACCGCTGGATGATCCAGGTTCAGCGCCTCGATAAACGCTGCCGCGTCGTCGGCGGTGTGGCGCAAGCTATAGGCTCCTGGCGCCGGTTTGATACTCTGCCCATGACCGCGCATATCCAGCGCGTAGACCCGATAGCGGTCTGCCAGTGCTGGCCCAACGCGCACCCAACTCTGGGCGTCACTGGTAATGCCATGCAGCAGCAGCGCGCTGGGCCGAGCTGTCCGCGCTGCCCCCCAACTAAGATAGTGAAAGCGCCCGCCAGGTAAATCAATCCACCGGGATTGACCACCCATTTCCAGGGAATCTGACATAGTGTTCTCCTTCCAAAAAAATATTGCGAGCGGCGCGAATGACAGGCAGGTGTGCAAGTGATTATATTATGCCCAGCAGGAGAGGTGATAGAGGCAAGAAAGAGGAAAGTGGCTTTTACATCTGTAGCGTTGGGCGCTGAGGAGTAGAATCTCCTCAGCGCCCAACAGCAGGAGGGTGATCGCTACGGCTGAGGGCTTAGCCCTCAGATCGCGCATCAATGGGCTGCAATAGAGATATTCGGCCAGACGTTGTCGGGAGTCAGTCCACCTGCATCCTGAACAAAGCCCTTCACATAGGTCTGGAACGTGTAGACGTTCTTGCCCTGGCTGATGGGAATCCAGGCCACCCCATCGACGGCCAACTCTTCCGCCTGGTTGTAGAGCGATATACGCATTGCCTGATCCTGCTCCACATCGGCCTGCGCGACGAGTTGATCGACCTGTGGATTCTCGAAGTTCATCGTGTTGTTGGGCGATCCCTTGACAAACTGTAACGAGGTCCAGTCCTGGGGGTCGGGATAGTCGGCGATCCAGCCGAGGAAGTAGAACTGCACCTTGTTGGTGTAGACATCGGGGATGAGTTGTTCGAAATCCACCGCATTCAGGTTGATATGCACCCCCAGGTAGGTCTGGAAGTCCTGCTGGAGTTTCGCCGCCACCTTATCATTATCCGCCACCTTGGGATACTCCAACGTGACTGCTGGCATCTTGCTTACATCAGGATAGACCGAGGTCAGCTTGTCCTTGGCGTCCTTGGGATCGAAGGACAAGCCCTTCAGATTCGCATTGTACCCCGGCATGCCTTGCGGCACGATATGATCGGAGGGGAGAACAAATCCTCTGAGCAACTGATTGGCGATAGTGTCACGGTCTACTGCTTCGGCGAACGCCTGGCGCACCGTCAGATTATCGAAGGGGGCAACGGCGCTGTTCGGGGAGAGGTAGCCGATGGACAAAGCCGGGCCTTCGAAGAACTGGCTGGAACCCAGCGCCTTGGCTATGGGATAGTTTGCCGAGTCCACGCCGTTATCAACATCAGCCTGTTTGGCCTGGAAGCGCTTGAAGGCTGTGTCGGTGTCGGCGATCATCGGCATATCAACTTCGGTCAGCGTGAGCTTCTTGCCGTACCAGTTGGGGTTCTGCACGAAGGTCAGTTGGATCTTGTGCTGCCATTTCTGGAGGATGAAGGGTCCGGTACCGACTGCATGGTCCTCCCACCAGTTTGCGCCATACTGCTGGACGACGTTCTTGTCCACGGCCCAGGAAGTGGGGTAGGTCATGGTTTGCAGGAAAAAGCCGATGGGGGAATCCAGATTGATCTGGAGTGTCAGTGGGTCAACGGCCTTGACGCCGTTGCCAATGATCGTTGGGATTTTGCCAGCGTTGCGATCATTGGCGCCAATGATATGACCCAGGTAGAGGGTAGCGATGTTCGACTTGGTGGCCGGGTCCAGCGCGCGGTCAATGCTGTAGGCAAAGGTGTCGGCATCCACCGCATCGCCATTAGAGAACTTGACGCCGCTTTGCAGGTGGAAGGTGTAGGTTTTGCCGCCATTGGAAACGTCCCAACTCGTGGCAATGTCCGGGATGACTTGCAGGGTCTTTGGGTCCAGACTCACCAGCCCACTAAAAGCTAACTCAATGGCCTGGGCAGAGTTCAGGTCGGTCACTGTGGCGGGGTCCATCGTTTTGATGTCCTGCGTCCCAATATTAGGCATATTGAGGATCTGCTTGGCCGCGCTGCCACTCGGTGAGCCACATGCCGTAAGAAGCAGGCTCAGCAGCCCCAAAATGAGGAGCGCCTCAGTGGCGAACAAGGTTTTCTTGTGCATGAAACTTGTGTCCTTTTGTTCTGGTTTGCCTCTCGCAGCAAGACGAGAGTTCGAGGAAAACGCTGAGGAAACAGGCCCAAAATGTGCGCGCGGCTGTATCCAGAAGGAGTTCGATTGCCGGGTAGTGCTTCGTGATAATCTCCGCGCAGTCGCTTATTGAGGGCCGTTGTAGCTGCGCTACACGCTGGTGTTTGCAGCAAGGACACAAAGGAACAGACTCTGGCGGGGAGAGTCAGGCGGCGCTGGTCGGTAAGACGTGTCGCCTGGCAGTGTGGCCTCTCTTTTCCGCGGAACCTTGGGGAATTGAGCAGAGAAGACACCTATGCTATGATACCAACTGGTAGAGCCTCAAACTCTCCACAACAGGGCGGCTGGCCTGAAAAGCCTGAAGAACGCTGGTCCGCCAAGATCACGGCGTTCTCCAGGGTTTGGGCTGGCTGTTCTTTGTGCTGACGCCGCTCTTTGCGAAAGACCACCCCCTTCCTTGCCTTGCTTGATGTTCGTCTCTCGGTCAAATTACGAAGGGAACCCTGAGATACGACAGAATACGAGTCTGAGCCTGGTAGAAAAACGAACTACTCGAAGCCAGAGAGGCTCGTTGCAAAAGAGATACGCTCTTTTCTGCAAATGTTCACATGGATATGGAAAGTTTGGCTTCTGGAACGTGGTGGAGGAGCTGGAGTGAAAGCGTTCTTTCTCGCCAGGGGTCGTGAAGAGAAGCGGCGTCCACTTTTGGGAATCACAAAGCCGAAGACGCCACGATGGGTCATTTCTATCGGATAGAGAGCTATGCCAGCCAGGATGGAGCGCATCTCTCGAACTTCACTCTGCTGCCTGGCTGCCATTCGAGAGATGCGCTGGCGCTGTGCCGCTGCCGACTCCTAAGTAGATAGCCATTGAAATTTAGAGGACTTCAGACCACAGCGGCGCAACCGCTCGTCATTGGTGAGGCCGTCGAGCCAAGCTACAGCTCGCTCGGCTTCTTCCTCCAACGAGGCATACGCCCGATTGGCCGCGATG
>DATBHW010000028.1 GCA_036557285.1 Ktedonobacterales bacterium | reverse complement strand
CCATCCCACCCTCATCCTCGTCTTGTGTTGTATGAATACGCTCCATCAGCGCGGCAGGCACATGGGTTGGGCGGCCTGCCGGGCGGCCTTCTTCATCCCGCCGATAACGCAGCCCCTCCTGACGCAGCACTGCGTTAAAGTTATCCGCGCAGAGGCAGCGCAGATAATGCGTAAAGTTCAGAATCATAAACTCCTCGCGCGGGTCTTGCGCCTCACGGAGTAACTGCTCCGCCATGCCCGCCATCGCATCTTCCATCAGGTCTGGCCGGTGGCGCAGGCCCAGCGAGCGCCGCTGAAACTCGCCCTGGCAGCGATCCAGCAAGACCTCGCTTAACTGGCGCACCCGCTCTCGATCACCGCGCGCCACAAATGCCCGAATACCAAGCACCAGATGCGCCTCTGGAACTTCATAACGTCCACTGCTATTGCGTTTCCAGAGCCGCTCGCGCGCCTCTGGCTGCTGTGGGTCCACCTGTGTCAGCACGAAATCCTTACTGACCTGCTCAACCGTCTGGCCGCGCCAGGGAAGCGCCTCATGCCCTTCTTCCGCTTCCAATCCAGCAAACGCGGCATCTGGTTCAACAGGTTGCGCCCGACTGATGGGGTTTGTTGACTTGCCTCTTTGGGCAAGTGTCCCTTCTGGCTGGTTCATCGCTGCCCTTGTGTCCCCCAATCTCTCGAATCTTTGCATATCTATCGCTCTTGTGTGTTACCGGGACTCAGCGCGGCTCCGCCCGCCACATCACCTTTCTGCATCGCCCCACAAAAAGCGGAAACGCGCCCCAAATCGGTCCTGCATGTCCCTCTGTTCTGTATCGCGCATTCATTGTACTTCACCTCTGCCCGCACAGCCAGCCCCGCATCTCCGGCGGTTCCACTAAAAAGCGGGGACCACCTGTAGCGCCGCCTGGAAGGCGGCTAGTTGCTGGCCGCCTGGAAGGCGGCGCTACAAGTAACACATCTCGCTTGCCAACCCCTCATGTTTGGTGGAACCATATCCGGCCAGAGCATAAAATGTGGGATAGTTCATGCTGGTGTGTGACCACTCTATCATTCCAAAACGTCTCGTAGAAAAAGAGGGAACGTTATGGAACTCACCCATTTTGATGAAGCTGGCCGGGCGCGCATGGTGGACGTGGGCGCGAAAGCCGATACTGCCCGCGAAGCCATCGCCGAGGGCGAGATACACATGCAGCCAGAAACCCTGGCGCGCATTCGGGCGGGACAGATCGCCAAGGGGGACGTGCTGGCGGTGGCCCAGATAGCAGGCATCATGGCTGCCAAACAAACGCCCCAGATCATCCCCATGTGCCACACCCTGCTCTTAACGGGGGTCGAATTGGCGTTTCACCTGGACGAAACCCGCAGCGCCGTCAATATTCGCGCCACCGTGCGCACTGTTGGCAAGACGGGCGCCGAAATGGAGGCGTTAACAGCCGTCAGCGCCGCCGCCCTCACGATCTATGACATGTGTAAAGCTATAGATCGGGGGATGAGCATCCACAACATACGCCTGATGCGCAAAAGTGGCGGCAAGAGTGGGGTCTTCGAGCGCGCTGAAGCGGCTGAGGAACCTCCAGTGGAGCCGCCATCAGACACAGCGCCCTGAGCCGCCTGGGAGAGTTTGTAGGGCCGCCTTCCAGGCGGCAAATTGTTTAGCCACCTGGAAGGCGGCCCTACAAATAGTCTGCATCGGAATGGGATTAGAGCACCAGGGAAGCTTCTCCGCTGCCCGCTACACTGCGGCCAGGGCGCTTGGAGGAGCTACCTGGCAAGGATGGGACCGCCCGCCGACTCAATACCCCCACATGCGCCGACGCGCGCGTTGGCTCAGCCAGCCACTCGGAGGACACATCCGCCAGGCGTTGGAACAAGCGGCAATAGGAGCGCCCTACCGCTGACCAGTGCATGCGCTTTCCATAACTATAGGCCGCCCGCTCCATCTGCGCGCGCAATGCTGGCTGATCCAGCAGAGTATTGATGGCCACTGCCAGCGAAGCACTATCGCGGAACCGCGCCAGCATGCCACGCCCCTCGCTCAGCAACTCCTGAGCGTGAATGAAGGGGGTCGAAACCACGGTTTTACCGCTGGCAACCGCATAGGAGAGCGTGCCGCTGGCAATCTGGTAGGGGTTCAGATAGGGGATCACATAAATATCCGTCGCCTGAAGAAACTCGACTAACTCGGTTCTATTCAAGTAACGCTTGTAAAAGCGTACATGGTCTTGCAGCCCTAACTCTTTCACCCGCGCTTCCAGCAACTCCCGATAGGACTCGCCGCTGTGGCGGCGTAGTTCGGGATGCGTCTCGCCCAGCACCAGATAGAGCGCGTCGGGATGCCGCTTCAACACCTCTGGCAGCGCGCCCAGCGCATACTCAATACCCTTATCAGGCCCCAACAGCCCGAAGGTGGCAAGCAGCGTGCGCCCTTCTAAGCCGAGCGCCTTCTTAAAGCGCGCAGGCGCCTCGTAGGCCACTGCGGGCGTGCCATGAGGAATAAAGTGTACTTTCTGCAAATCAACGCGCGGGTAATACTCCGACAGAATCACCCTGGCACGCTCCGCCAGCACAACCACGGCTGAAGCTGCCTGTGCCAGTTCCTCCGTGACCCGTTGCATCGCCGGGTCTGGATGCTCCAGAACAGTGTGCATCGTAAGCGCGGCGGGTTTCTCCAGCGCGCGCATGAACGAGAGCAGGTACTCGCCATATTCCCCACCAAACAGCCCATATTCATGCTGGATGGAGATAAGCTGCACACGCGAGCGGTTGATGGCGCGCGCCGCCCGTCGGTAGCTCTCCGGGTCATCTCGCTCAATCGTCCAGCGAACACGAGGCCCATAGGTATACTGAGGCCCCCCAGGATTGATAGCGATGACCTGGCTCGGCTGGGAAAGCTGACTGGCGCTATCAATGGCTTCGGCCAGATCGTTGGTAAAGGTAGCGATTCCGCATTCACGCGGCGGGAAACTTGCCAGAAAGGCGACGGGGGGACGGGTGAGGATTGGGCTAAGTGCTTTTTTAATCGGGTGCTTCGGCAGAGCATCACACTGGGATGACTCTTTCAGCATATGAACTCCTCCTAGTAGGGCCTGAAAGCGCACCCCCACCACATCCTCTCTTCACCAGCTTCGTCTCCCCATGAGACGAGCGCTTTCAGGACGGCGGCATGCGTCTGATCCTTGCGTGCCTTTTGCAACCATCGCAGGTGTACCTGCGCCCAGCGCGCAACGCCAGCACATGAAACCGATGCATCAATAGAGCCGCCCCTATCAGACAGATCGGGCAGCGTATTGGGTGGCTAGCAGGTGAACAGGCATGCACAGGAACCTTCTATCGCAATATCTGTGCCTGTGATCGCGCAAGCGTGCCACCAGTGCGGGCGAAAGCACCAGGGGTAAGAGCAAAACCTGAGGAGCGAAGCCCACCATCACAAAAATGGCCCTCTTTCATAAACAGAGGTCGCCTTGTGTGGGCCTGAGTAAGCAATAAGCCGAATTCTGTTTCTATCGAGCCTTACGGCAGCGATAAATGACAATCATCTATCTAGGGCGGCGGTTGCCCGCCGTCTCCAGCGGCCTACCCGGAGGTGGCGCGGGCGAGCCACCCGCAGGCGCAACCGGCGAACCGATCCCGCCATTCCTCCTGTCTGGCCTTGCTCCAGATGGGGTTTACCGCAGCCAACCAGTCACCTGATTGCTGGTGAGCTCTTACCTCGCCATTTCACCCTTACCCGTTGCCGGGCGGTATGTTTCTGTGGCACTTTCCCTGGGGTCGCCCCCGCTGGACGTTATCCAGCATCCTGCTCTATGGAGTTCGGACTTTCCTCAGACGACTTGGAAGCCGACCGCGATTGTCTTGCTTGCTCAGGCCCATCCGCAAATATAACATCTTGTATAGCGTTTCGTCAAGCACCGAGCGGCTCGCTGATGGTTAGAGTTCGTCGTGGGCAGCGACAAAGCGGCGCGCTTCTTCAGCGGCGCCCACTTTATCATCGGGCGCCATCTTTCCATCAATGACCAGCCCCAGCAGATGCTCTTTGATGGGCTTCAGCCAGGGGCCAGGCCCGCGCCCAAACAGTTCCATGAGTTCGCGCCCATCGAGCGGGCTTTTCAAGGGGACGCGCTCGGCTTCCTCCTTCAGATACGCCGCCCGCCCGCGCAGTTCCTGCACGCGCGCCACGGCGCGGCTGACTTTCTCCGGGCGGTAGCTGGTAATATCGGCCTGCGAGAGATCAAGCAGGTCAGGCAGGCGATCACCCACCTCCAGCATCAGCCGCCGCACCGCTCCGTCTGTCCAATCGCTGGTATAGGCGTTCGAGCGCATGTGCATACGCACCAACAGGCTGACGGCTTCAATATGTTCCCGATCAAACTTCAAGCGGCGCAGAATATCGCGGGCCATGTGCGCGCCCACATCCTCATGCCCAAAGAAATGCACCTTGCCATCTTCGATGGTACGCGTGCGCGGCTTGGCAATATCATGCAGCAAACCTGCCCAGCGTGTGACCAGGCGCGCTGGCGTATTTTGCACCACTTGCAGGGTATGGATATAGACATCTTTGGAATGCGCCGGGCGCTGACTCACCCCACGCAGGTCCAACACTTCAGGAATCACCCACGGCATCAGGCCCAGATCAACCATCAGGCGCAGCCCCAGGACAGGTTGCGGC
Source organism: Ktedonobacterales bacterium (assembly GCA_036557285.1). NCBI lineage: Bacteria > Bacillati > Chloroflexota > Ktedonobacteria > Ktedonobacterales > Ktedonobacterales bacterium. The sequence goes on along the minus strand of DATBHW010000028.1, from coordinate 21,819 downwards.
GAAAGCAAGATTTTATTCATCTCGTCGCGGATACGCTCGCGGCTAATCTTCTCCAGCGTCTGAGCCTGATTCACAATGGCCCTGGCAGTTCTCTCCTCAAGCGCAAAATCAAGCTGCGCCGCAAAACGCACCGCGCGCAGCAGGCGCAGCGGGTCTTCATCAAAACGCTTTTCGGGTTCATTGCCCACCGCCCGCAGCAGCCGCGCCTCCAGATCGGCCCGGCCCCCAAAGGGATCGATAATCGCGCCTGTCAGCGGATCGCGCGCGATGGCGTTGATCGTAAAATCGCGGCGCAGCAGGTCTTCTTCCAGCACCGTCCCAAAAGCCACTTCCGGCTTGCGCGAGTCAGCGTTATAGCGTTCTGTGCGGAAGGTCGTAATCTCGATGATGTCTTCGGCTGGCGCGTCGCTGGCCGATGCGTCAGCTTGCTCCTCGCCAGAAGCGCCCGGAAGATGCTCTTCACGTCGAAAGTACAGGCGCACGGTGCCAAACCGCTCGCCCACCAGCACGACGGCCTTGGGGCGCAGCGGAGTCACCAGCCGCTTGATCTCGTCAGGGGTGGCATCGGTAGTGAGATCGGCGTCGGGACTGGCCGCGCGCTGTAACAACAGATCGCGCACCGTCCCGCCAACCATATAGACTTGCTTACCATGATCTTGGAAGACCCTGGCTAACTGAAGAATTATTTCTAGCATGGGTATGTGATTCTATACTGATTGCGGCTGCCCATTTCGGGCCTTGATCCAATTGGCAATATCATCATCCAGCGCACTGCGATCAGGCTCAAATTCGCTGTCATGCGCGTAGGTCGGGTACGTCTTCCAGGTTTTATCGGCGCTGCCAAGCCTGCGGAACGCCTTTTCTGAAGCACTGGCAACCACAGAGCGGTCCTGGCCTGCCTGAAGGACCAGCGCCGGAAGCGTCACGCGGCGCGCCTGGCTCAGTGTCTTGCCGCGCATCAGCGTAATCTGCCAGAGGAAGGCGGCGCTTTCCGCGCGGACCCAGTAAGGGTCAGCGTTCAGCAGTTTTACCGCTTCGGGATTGGTTGTCATCACATCTGCGCCTCCGGCCAGCGGAAACAGGCGTGACGACCTGAACATACCACGAATGACGACCTCAAGCAATGTACCCACCGATACTTTGGATTGATCTTTAATCCAGGGGTTCAGCAGCAGCATTCCGGCCAGCTTTTCTGGATGGGCCGCCGCATAATGCGTGGCAAAGATGCCGCCCATACTATGTCCCAGCAGAACCAGCCGTGTCCCCGGCTGCGCAGCGTGGATAGCATCTACCACAGCATCACTATCCTGAAGGTAGCGGTGGTAATCAGTCACATGCCCACGCGGCCCCTCAGACCGGCCAAAGCCGCGATGATCGACGATCCAGACATTCAGCCCACGCTCCGCCAGAGCATTGCCCATATCAATAAACCAGCCGCTATGCGCGCCCAGGCCATGCAAGATCAGCACCGTTGCCGGGCTGCTCGCTCGCCAGACCCGGCAAAACAGGCGCGGGCCATCGCTCATCGTCAACCATTCTTGCGTCGTTTCGATGTCAGCGACGGGCGCAGCACTGCCCCAATCGCCCTCGGAATCGGCGCGATACGTCACCTGCATAGGGCAATCCTCCCCAACGGCGGACCCTCTTCTCCCAGCTATTCCGCCTGTTGCCCAGCCATTGTAACACGCGCACGCCATGACAACAATTCGCTCTCGCTTTGTTTTTGCAAAGAAGGGTATACAAAGAAGAGCTTATACAAAGCAAGACAGCGCCTGGATGTATGCTATACTGAATTAATTGGGAGTGATTACGAAGGTAGTCGAGCCGCTTTTTCTCTGCTTGGGAAGGGGGAAACTCCATGCGGGCAACACCATCCGAGCTGCGCAACAATATGCTCATGCGCTATCAGAACGATTGGCATAGAATTCTTGAGTTTCACCACGTTAGCCCAGGAAACACGCGCGCTTTTATTCGCATCAAACTCAAACAGCTCAGAACCGGCGAGGAGCGAGAAATTCGCCTGCGCGCCGGAGAAGAGGTAGAGCTTTTGTCTGGTGAACACCGCCCTTGCGACTACCTCTATCAAGACGGGCAGAATTTTCTCTTCTTGAACCCCGCAACCTACGAGGAGGTTGCGTTTCCTCCAGAGCGATTTGGTCAGGCCGGGCGGCTGTTGAAGCCAGGTGTGGTAGTTGAGGGTATCTTAGCGGGAGACGAACTGGTGAGCGTCGATCTCCCCAACTCGTTCGACTTAACCGTCACTGACACATCCGATACCCTTTCTGGCGAGTATACCGGGCGTGGGCGGAAAATGGCGATAGTAGAAACGGGTGTGAGGGTCGAGGCGCCGCTCTTTGTGGAACCCGGCGACGTCATCAGAATAAATACCAGGACTGGCGCGTACATCGAGCGCGTGCAGCCCGCATAACCTGCTCCCCGATCTGAATCGTTTCGCTTAAAGTGTTATAATCTCTGTGTTCCAACGCATGAGAAAGACCGTTCATGCAGGCAACAACAGCACACTATTCGGGGGATGAGCCACTTCCTGGGGCGGCGATGATGACGATAGAACCACCACTCAGTATCGTGCGATATGGCATTGCCAAAGAACTGCGGCTCTATCATGATCGGTTGGTGGCGATAGCGTATGAAGAGGGCGAAGAAACCGCCTACTACTTCGATGCTATCAAGCGGCTGGTCCTGATGCCCGGCGAGCATATCCCCAGCAAATTGATGCTAATGCTCGATCTGACTGATGGCAATACCATCATTGTTGCCGAGGGCATGTCCAACGTCAAAGACTTCCGCAAACTGCTCGCCCGGCTCACTGAAGTGCAGCCTGACATCGAGCTTGACCCCCCTGATATGGACGAGCAGCTTCGCCAGGCGCTGGAGATTCGTCGCCGCAGCAACTACGGCTGCTACGGCCTTGTGCTGGCGACCTTCCTGGCGACAATGGCCGTAATCTGGCTGCTCTACCTGATCGTCAGCTTCATCAACGGGATTCATCACTAAGAGGTTGCTAGGCGTTCTCAGTGAGATTCGCCGCTCTCAGCGGCCTCGGAACCTTCCTCATCTTTCCCAGGCGCCCCTGCGGGGTTGCTCCCCTCGGCAGCCCCTCCAGTGTTTACTCGCCTCACGCTGGCGCGCTGCGGGCCAATTTGGCCTGGCTCCCTGCCAGATTGCCGGGCCTGATCCGGCGGTGGTGGCGTCAGGCGTTGCAACAGGCGGCGTTGTCGGAGGAAGAGCCAGAAAAAGAGCAGCGCGAGTATCCCCAGGATCGCAAATGTGAAGATTTGCCCGCTTACTGACCCGGCGGTGTTGGGATAGCGATAGGTTTGCCCGGAGGCGGCATAAATGGTCCCGATACTTGCAGCACTCCCCATGATGGCAAGCGCCACCGCCGGATGGTCTGGCGGCATGCCGGTGGCAACCGCGTCCCACTCCGTGCCGCCATCCACCGAACGATAGACGCCCGCGCTGGTGGCCGCGTAGAGAAACTGCGCCCGCTGATCGTTCAGCCCCAGGGCAAATACCTGGGCGGGAGGCTGTCCCAGGCCAGCGTTCACCGCCTTCCAACTGGCCCCGTCGTCAGTGCTGCGATAGATACCCGCGCTGGTCCCTGCATACAGGCCACCTGGATCGGAGGGCTGATCCAGCAGGCTCAATCCATCAACCCCTGCTGGTATCCCGCTGCTGCTGGCCGACCAGCTTGCGCCCTTATCGCCGGATTGATAGACCCCCGCGCCTGCCAGGGCAGCGAACAGGCGCAGCTTCTGCCCCTTGATTTCCGCCAGCAGCGCGTGAACCGTCGCTCCCGCTGGCAAGCCCTGGGCGCTGGCGCTCCAGGATTTAGCCTCGTCATGGCTGATATACAGACCTTTATGCACCGTCCCGGCGTACAGCGTCATGGGATCATCAGGATCGAGCAGCAGGGCCGTGACGGCCCCATCCACACCCCCTGGCAACCCCACCGACGCGCTTTGCCAGTGTTCGCCATCGCTGTCGCTGCGAAACACGCCTGCATCTGTGCCAATGTAGAGTACCCCGATCTGTGTCTCGTCCAGGACAATGCTGTTGACCGCGAGTCCTGACGGCAGATCGGTATTCACCGCCGCCCAGGTCTTCCCGCCGTCCATGCTGCGAAAAAGACCATGACCATTGCTGCCAGCAAAGATAGTTGGGGGATTTCGAGGCAGCAGCGCCAGCGAGACAACAGATTGCGTATCTGGCCCGATGCGCTCCCAGGAGAGCGCGCTGCCCGCTGCGCAGCCACTCGCCAACAAGACGACTAACCACCCCAAACATCCCATCAACAGCCAACCAGATACACGACGCCGCCAGGACGCATGCTCTCTCATGGAAGATACCTGCTCATATATTTTTATCCGCCTGCTGTCTCGGAGGCTCTCAGCAAGGAGGCTTCAGGACAGAAACGCCAGTTCCTCGCCAACCCCGCGCTCGCGCGCCAGCCGATAGACATGCGCCGCAGCAGCTATATCTTCCAGGGCCAGCCCCAGCGACTTAAACAGCGTAATCTCCTCCGCCCGCTGGCGGCCAGGCAGCGCGCCCGCAACTACCTCGTGGAGTTCATGCACGCGATCCCAACTCAGCAGCCCTTGCTGCATGGGCAGCAAGAGATCGCCCGCTTCTAGCATGCCCTGCTCTTTGGAGTCGATCACGATCAGGTCGCTGCGCGCTATCGTGCGCTCATCCACCTCGCGGCGATTGGCCCAATTGGACCCCATCACATTCAGGTGCGCGCCTGGCTTCAGCCAATCGCCCTGGACCACCGGCTCTTTAGCACTCGTCGCCGTAATCACAATGTCCGCATCACGAACGGCTGCCTCAGCATCTGCAACAGGTGTCACCGACACACCAACCGACGCGCTCATCTCATCGCAAAAGGCCCGCAGCCGCGCTGGATCGCGCCCTGTAGCGCGAATAGTCTGTACAGAGCGTACTGCGCACACGGCCTGTAACTGCGAGCGCGCCTGCCATCCGCCGCCAACGATGCCAACCGACGTGGCATCCTGCCGCGCCAGGTAGCGTGTCGCCAGACCGCTGGCCGCGCCTGTGCGCATCTGCCCCAACTTATCGGCTTCGATCAGCGCCAGCAAACGCCCATCCTCGGTGCTAAAGAGCAGCACCGCAAAGCGCACCACCCCTGGCCGCGCCGCCGTATAGGCTTTGAAGCCATACACCCCCAGCCCTGGCGCTGCCGCCGTCATGAAATGCAGAATCGCTCCCGGCGGCTGAAGGCGGGCGCGCGGGCGATTGAGCGCCTGCTGCTCGCCCGCCGTCGGATGCTGCTGGCGAAAAACCGTCTCCAGCGCAGCAATTGTATCCGGCATCGTCAGCAGACGCTCGACATCCGCTTCCTTGAGTACCAATGCCATAAGGCTGCTTCCCTCTACCGTTTTGGTCTGATGATCCGCTGCATATAGATGATCGTTTCGGTCACATGATAGCCTTTCGGCAGGCGACCCTGCGGCCTTTCTCCGCTGTGCAAATTGAGCAGATTGCCGAGCGTAGGCAGCGCCGTGAGCGCGGGCAAACTGCGCCCTACTGGCTTTTTGAGCCAGAGCTTCAGCCCCCAACGCAGCAGTTCATAGACAACACCCAGCGCCACGATGCTGGCCCCCGCCTTCGCCGGGGTCATGGAGCGGCCAGGCCGCTCTGGAAGAGATGGAAGCGCCGACTTCACCGGAACCATCATTCGACTGGGAATGGTCACATCCGCGCCACAGCGGCGGCAATAGCTCTCAGCAGCCCCATGAGACGCTCCACAAACTGGACACACCATAGCAGCGACCTCCTCACAGCTTCAGGATTGCGATAAGAACAAGAGTAACAGAGTTCCAGAGAAAAACGAGAGAAACCCCTCTTTAACCCAGGTATTGCACCCTATTGTGCCATGTTTACTGCTCTGATGCAACTCTGTTAAGACTTCTCTCCCATCGCTCCTGACGGGCAGAGAGAGTATCGTAAGCTATGCGCGCGCGGCCAGAATCCTGCTGATCTCTTCCACAATGGCCGCGTTCTCGGCTATCGTATTGTAGAAATAGGGTGAGACACGCACCAGCCCAGGACGGTGATCGACGATAAAGCGGCGTGCCACCAACTGTTCCACAATCTCTTCGGGCCGGTCCAGGGCCAGCATCACAATTGACGAGCGCCGATCCGCTTCCTGTGGGCTGCGCAGCGCCCAGCCCTTTGCTCTCACTCGCTCGACCAGATCGCTGGTCAGTGCTCGCGTGCGCTCATAGATGCGTTGGACCCCGATCTCCAGCACCATATCCAGGCCGCCGCTGGCCGTATGAATCGTGGGCAGCGCCGGTGTACCAGACTCAAAGCGGCCCGCATCTTCGCGGAAATGAAACTCACGGGTGTTAAACTGAAACTGATCGCGGTTGGCAAACCAGCCGGTCATCGTCGGCTGAAGCGCCGGAATCAAGCCCTCGCGCACATACACCAGCGCCAGCCCTGGCCCGCCCATCAGCCACTTGAGCGTACCTGTCACCAGAAAATCAATATCGAGTGCGTGGACATCAATAGGAATCTGGCCGGTCCCCTGGTAATCATCAATCAGCACATACGCGCCTCTGGCGTGCGCAGCCTCGGCCAGCGCCGCCACATCCTGAATATAGCCGCTGGTGTAAAAGACACGCGAGGACGCCACCAGGGCGGTCCGCTCATCAATCTTCTCAATCAGCAGTTCCGGCGGCACATGAATACGATCAGGACTCTCGACAAAATCCACCTCAACGCCCATGCGCTGCTTCACCAGCCATTGATAGGCCAGCGTTGGAAAATCCATATCGGCCATCACCACGCGGTTACGCTTGCTAAAATCGAGCGCGCTGGTGATCTCGCTGACCGCCGCAGAAACACTGGGGGCAATGGCGACCTCTGTGGGTTTGGCCCCAATCACGCGCGCAAACTTCTCTTTGACCGCCGCGATCTCGTTCAGCCAGAGCTTATACCAGGCGTGCGCCCCGTATTCATTCCAGTTCTCGGTAAAGCGGTGCAGCGCATCAATGGAACGCTGAGAGAGCGCGCCCAGCGAGCAGCTATTCAGATAGGTTTTGCGCTGCAAGATGGGAAACTCGGCGCGGTACGCCTCTAGTTCAGGATGCAGCAAAGTAGGATTCGCGGGAACATCCAGACTCATAGGAATAAAACCCCTTCGTTTCTATGTTCAGATAATTGACACTTACGCCCCTTTGCGCAGCGTCAGAATGGCTTCGCTGAGTTGCGCGACAGCGTTATCGATCTCTTCGCCAGTAGTCCAGCGGCCCAGCGACAGGCGCAGTGCGCCCAGGGCCAGCGTTGGCTCAATCCCCATCGCCAGCAAGACCGGCGATGGCTCGGTCAGCCCGGCATGACAGGCCGAGCCGGTTGAGGCCGCCACGCCTGCCGCTCGCGCCAGGACTTCTTCTCCAATCACGCCAGGTACACAGATGTTCAGTGTATTGGGCAGCCGTCGCTCAAGGTGTCCATTCACTTTTACCGGCCCGACGCGCGCCTCCAGCCCCACCAGCAGCCGCTGGCGCAGGGCCAGCCAGCGTTCAGTCTGCTGAGCAAGCTGCTCACTCGCCAGCGCGCAGGCAGCGCCCAAAGCAACCATATAGGGTACGTTTTCAGTTCCAGCCCGGCGCGCGCCTTCGTGTCCCGCGCCATGAATCAGCGGGTCCAGAACCATTCCCCGTCGCACGTAGAGCGCGCCAATGCCTTTGGGGGCATAGAGCTTATGGCCTGCAAGCGTCAGCAGGTCCACGCCCAACTCATCCACCCGCGTCGGCGCCTTCCCTACTGATTGCGCTGCATCGGTATGCAGGGCAATGCCATGCTGACGCGCCAGCCGCCCGATCTCGATAATCGGCTCCAGCGTGCCTACCTCGTTGTTGGCGTGCATCACTGTAATCAGGATAGTCCGGGGCGTGATCGCCGCTTCAACTGCTGCCGGGTCTACCAGCCCATTGTCATCAACGGGAAGATAGGTCACGTGAAAGCCATGCCGCGCTTCAAGATACCGACAGGTATTCAGCACCGCCGGATGTTCGATCTGGCTGGTAATCAGATGATTGCCGCGTTCGCGCTGAGCAAAAGTAACCCCTTTGATCGCCTGGTTATCGCTCTCGGAGCCGCCGCTGGTGAAAATCACTTCATCAGGCGCGCAGCCCAACAAAGCCGCGACCTGTTCGCGCGCGCGATCTACCGCTGCTTTCGCCCTCTGCCCATAGGCGTGGCTGCTGGAAGGGTTGCCAAAATGCTCCTCAAGATAGGGACGCAGCGCCGCCGCCACCGAGGGATCGAGCGGCGTTGTCGCATTATAGTCAAGATATACCGGCTGCGCCATCAAACGCCCTGCTTTCGTTGCCTGCCAGACTTCAGCCCTGGAAATGAGGCAAACCCTGGCAACAAGACGCCAGGCAAGTTTACCACCGCGCACAGTGTAACATAAGTTTATAATACCGCATCCCACATTGCTACTGGCCGGATAGCGTTGCGCTGATGGCCCACAGTCCTGCCTTCATACATGCTATGATAAAATCACAGCGAACACGTTCTTTGATCAGAGAACCGGAAGGAAAATCCGAGCTTGAATTCATCACCGCCGGAAGAGGCGATTCAGCGACATCTCCTGCCTTCACCAGCAGACCAGGCAACCGATGAGACATCAAGGGCAAAACCTGCGTGGCTCCTCCTTGGCTTTGAGGTCTGCTGTTTGGCGGGCATCCTCAGCCTCATCCTCGCGTTTATCTGGTCCCCTGGCTATCTTACGCTGGGCGATGTCAAGGAATACCATCAGTACGCGCTGGCCTTCTGGACACAGCCGCCGCTTTTTCATCAGTTTCCCCAGGAGTATCCGCCGCTCGCGCTGATCCCGTTTTCGTTTACGCTCGCTCCTTCTTCCAGCATGCTGTACTACTGGGCCTTTGCCGGGTGGATGGGGCTTATCATGTGTCTTTCGTATCTCTGGTTGGCGCGTGCGGTCTCACATCGCAAGGCGCTGGTCTACGCGCTCTATCTGCTGGTGGGTACGCTGGCGACACTCCTGATGCGCTTCGATCTGCTTCCGGCGCTGGCGACCCTTGGCGCGCTGCTGTTGGCGGAACGAAAGCGCTACTCCTGGGCCTATAGCCTGCTTGCCATCGGGGCGCTGCTCAAACTCTACCCGGTCTTTCTGCTGCCGGTGCTGCTGGCTGCTCAATGGCGCGACTCGACGCCGACGCGCGCGGCTGCGCCAGAGCAACTGCGCGCGCTCTGGCAGCGCGGAAAGTCGCTCATCAAGGGCGCTGGTATCTTTGTTTTCCTGGCGGCGCTGGGATTTGGTCTGCCCCTGCTCATCAACCCACAGGAAGCCTCCTCAGTCTTCAGTTACAACCTGGCGCGGCCCATCCAGGTCGAGTCGGCCCCTGGATCGCTGCTCTGGGTGGGGAGCTTCTTCGGCTTTCCCATACAGGGCGTGGTCTCGTTTGGATCGCTGAATATCGTGGGGCCGTTGGAGAATGCGCTCAAGTCGCTCTCGCTGCTGGGGCTGGTGGCTGGCTCTTTCCTGGTTTACTGGCGCGTCTGGCGCGGCAAGCTCTCGGCTGGGCAGGCATTTGTAGCGGCCCTCGGGCTGGCGCTGGTCTTTAATAAAGTGCTGAGTCCGCAGTATTTCATCTGGATATTGCCGCTGGTCGCCTATGTGGCGGGGTTTGATCTGATCTGGCTTATCATCTGCATCCTGACCACGCTCATCTATCCGGTTCTCTATCACGTGTACTTTCATGTCGGCCACCAGATCACCAATCCTGTTTTTCTTACGGTGATTGCCATCCGCAATGCCCTGTTGATCGGCGCCGTTGTGCGAGCCGTCCAGGGGAAACGTTCCTGGCCCGCCAGGCGCAAAGCTGTTCATGGCTGAGCTTGACAGCGCAACGATTCGATGTTATGCTAAAGATACCCAGGGAGGGTATCTGGAATCTCTCTGGAAGCAGAAACAACAACCAGGAGCCAGTTCGCCAGTAGGAGGTTCTTTCATGGCGGGTTCTTACGTGAATGTGACCGATCAGGACTTTGAGCAGCAGGTGCTGAAGTCGCCTGAGCCGGTGATCGTTGATTATTGGGCGCCCTGGTGCGGCCCCTGCCGGGCAATGGCGCCGGTCTTTGAGCAGATGAGTACAGAATACGCTGGCAAGCTGCGCTTCGCCAAGATGAATACTGATGATAACCCGGAGACCCCCGTTCGGTACGGCATTCAGGGCATTCCCACCGTCATCTTCTTCAAGGATGGGCGCGAAGTGAACCGCATGGTCGGTTACGGAGGGCCGACGGCGCTTAAGCGTATTATCGAAAGCGTCCTCGCTACCGCGTAGCACACGCGAAACAGCCTTGCCTGACTGGGAGGGTTTCGTTACACACTGCTGCGATGCGCCCTCCCAGTCAGGCGCACCCTTATCACGCCTGGTTGGAGCGCGTCCGATCCTGACGCCTCTGGCCCATTCCTTGCATTACAGCGCATTACAGCAGAAAATAGCTTGGATTATGGCCGCACTTGAAGAACAAAACGACAGCGATATAAGTAACCGGCTGCGCCGCATCGAAGGCCAGGTGCGCGGGATTATCCGCATGCTCGACGAACAGCGCAACTGCGAAGACGTGATCACCCAGGTACTGGCTGCCCGCTCCGCGATGGATAAAGTAGCGGCTGAAATCCTCAAGCATCATGTGGACGAATGTTTAAGCCAGATGCCCCCGGCACAGGCCAAAAGCGCCATCAGTCGGGCCGTCCAGCTTATCAACAAGATCGCCTGATCCTGGTGAGGAGCGCGCGCCGATGACGCCATCCGGTGCAGGGCTGCGTCCCATGCACCTGCGCAGCAGTCTGCATGAAACTATCTGGGGCGGCCAGAACCTGGCCCGCTATGCCGGGAAAGTCGTGCCGCCTGGCGCTAAAGTGGGGGAATCCTGGGAGACCGAAACAGGCGCCCAGGTCATCAATCCTCCCTACCAGGGGCGCAGCCTGGGCGATCTGGTCGCGCAACTGGGCGAGCCGCTGCTGGGAACACAGGCGCTGGCGGTCTTTGGCCCGCGCTTCCCTCTGCTTGCCAAGTTCATTGACGCCCAGGACAAACTCTCGGTGCAGACGCATCCCTCCGATGAGTACGCCCGCCAGCACGAAGGCGGCAAGCTGGGCAAAACGGAGGCGTGGTACATTCTCCACGCCGACCCTGGCGCGGCGCTCATTCACGGCCTGCGCCGCAGCGCCTCCCGCGATGAAGTGCGCCAGGCCATTGCTGATGTAACCCTGGAATCGCTGCTGCATGAAGAGCCGGTGCAGGCTGGTGATGTCGTCTTTGTACCCGCCGGAACGGTCCACGCTATCAACGCGGGCATCATCCTCTACGAACTACAAGAATACTCCGATGTCACCTATCGCCTCTATGACTATGGCCGTCTGACCGCAGAAGGCAAGCCCCGCGAACTGCATGTGGACAAGGCGCTCGATGTCATGGACTATGAACCGACACCCATTCACAAGGTCCAGCCCGTCGTGCTCAACGACGCGCCTGATGGGACGCTCCAGCGATGTCTTGTGGCCTGCCGCTATTTTGTCCTTGAAGAACTGGCCTTCGGGGGGCCGCTGACGGAGACCACCCACGACACCAGTTGCCAGATTCTCTCGCTGCTCGATGGCGCGTGCAGACTCAGCGCCGGGCAGGATGAGCCGCTCGCGCTCGCCAAAGGCGATACCGTTGTATTGCCCGCAGCCCTTGGCTTCTATCGCATCGAAAACACCGAAAGCGCCAGGTGTCGCCTGCTGCGCTCCTACGTTCCCACACCCGATGATACTCTACTGCGCCGCTTCTGGTCCGCGCAATAGCCCAGGCAGCACAGGCACATCTTGCCAGGTTGCCGGACAGAAGCCGCTATTGTACAATACGTTCGATAGCGTCTTATCGAGGCCCAGAAGCCTGTGTGGTTCCACATAAGACTAGACCAAACCAGCGCTTCCTCCTCAGCCCGCGATTCCCAGCTTAAAGAGGTGCATTATGTCCGCAACACTCGAACGCCGCCCCGAATGGCTCAAGATTCACACGCCCCAGGGCCAGAACTATACCGCGCTCAAAACGCTCATGCGCGATAAAGGGCTGCACACTGTTTGCGAGGAGGCGCGCTGCCCCAATATCGGCGAGTGCTGGGGCCACCGCACAGCTACTTTCATGATTCTGGGCAGCGTCTGCACGCGCAGTTGCGGCTTCTGCGCCGTCGCCACCGGACGCCCGATGGCGCTTGACTGGGAAGAGCCGCGCCGCGTGGCCGAGGCCGTCAAAACGATGGGGCTGCGTCACTGCGTTGTCACTTCGGTCAACCGCGACGAACTGCGCGACGGCGGCGCAACACTCTTTGCCGCAACCATCCGCTGGATTCGCCGCGTCAACCCCGAATGCTCGGTAGAGGTGCTGACTCCCGACTTCAAGGGCGACTACGACGCCCTGCGCATCGTTATGGAAGCGAAGCCCAACGTCTTCAATCACAATATCGAAACCGTCCCGCGTCTGTACAGGCGGGTGCGCCCCCAGGCCATCTATACCCGCTCGCTTCAGGTACTCAAGTGGGCCAAAGAACTCACGCCTGACCGTCCCACCAAGTCTGGCTTTATGCTCGGCCTGGGCGAAGAGTACGATGAAATCATCCAGACCCTGCGCGACCTGCGCGCCCATGATGTTGATATAGTGACCATCGGTCAGTATCTGCGCCCTTCCTTCAAGCATCTGCCCGTTGAGCGTTACGTCAAGCCGGAGGAGTTCCGCGAGTTCGCCCGCGAAGGCAAAAAGATGGGCTTCCGCCACGTCGAAGCCGGGCCGCTGGTGCGCAGTTCTTATCACGCCTGGGACCAGGCTAAAGCCGCTGAAGAGTCCAGCGACCACGCGAGTAGAGAGGACCAAAGCCATGATTGAAACGCTGCGCCAGGTGATGGAACAGGTAGAGCGACTTGAGCCAGACGATCAAGCCGCGCTCGCAGTTCACATTCAGCGGTATCTGGAGGAACTGGAAGCTGAGCGCGGTTGGAAGGACCGCTTCAGCGATCCACGCGCCCTTGAGGCGCTGGATCGCCTGGCTGAAGAAGCCCATGCAGAATATTTGGCGGGCGAGACATGCGATCTGGATGAGCTGCTGCGTGAAATCCCAAACGACTAAACAGTTTCGCAAGATGTTGGCTGCGCTGCCAACCTCTGTTCAGCGCGAAGCCAAAAAAGCGTTTGAACTCTTCCAGGCTGACCCATCACATCCTGGCCTGAACTTTGAGCGCGTGCAGACAAAGATGGGTCTATGTTATTCGGCGCGGATTGGTATTCATTACCGCGCCGTTGCTCGTCAGGAAGAGGACGCTTGGGTCTGGTTCTGGATTGGTAGCCATGCTGAGTACGATCAACTGAGAAAGTAACATACTGGGCTACGCCAGGATGGGGATAAGCGCCTCCTGCATGGGGACGCCTGTCACTTCGATGCTGTTGGCATAGACCAGCACATTGACCTCGCTGCGCACGCCAAACTCTGGTAGATAAATGCCTGGTTCTATCGAGCAGCACGTCCCTGGCAGAACCAGGCGCTCGTCGTGCGTCTCTAGATTATCCAGGTTCGCGCCGTCGCCATGCTCTACCGTCGTAATACTGTGGCCGGTGCGATGCACGAAATAATCGCCATAGCCCTCAGCCGTCATCAGATCCCGTACCGCCTGATCGACCTCCCAGCCCTCCACCTGTTGCCCCTGCTCCACGCGCTCGCGCAAGAAACTGATGCCATGATCGCGCGCCCGGCGCACCAGATCGAAAATCTGCCGCTGCTTTTCCGGCACGCGCGCGCCGACAAAGACCGTCCAGGTATAGTCAGCAAAGATCGCGCCTGGCTGCGGGAGATGCCCCCAGAAATCCAGCAGGAGCAAATCGCCCTCACGAATCGGCGTAGGCGCGTCAGCGGATGGCCCATAATGTGGATCTCCGGCGTGTTCGTTCACCGCCACAATCGGCGCGCCATCTGTAACGATGCCTGCGGCCTGAATGCGCGCCACAAAATCCTGCTGCACACCGTATTCGGTGAGCGCAGCGCCAGCGCGCACCTGCTGGGCAATCGAGCGCAGCAAATCATCCTTGATGGCAATCAAGCGGCGGCCAGCCTCGCGGTGCATCTCCATCTGCGCCGCGCTCAAGACGGCCACAAACTGCTGCACCAGATTGGCTGAACTCACCATCTCTTTATCAAGCGAGCGAATCAACTCCAGCGTGCCGCCATCCACGCGCGCCATCGTGGGGATCGCGTTCATCGGCGAGTATTCCATCGCCAGCCGCCGCGCTCCCTGCAAGGTCTCGGCAAGCAGAGCGCCAAGCTCTTGCCAGGAGCGGAAGACGCACCGTCGCCCCGGCAGTTCGCGCAGCACATGCGGCTCAACCGAGCTAATAAGCGCGGTTGGCTCCCCCTGTGCGGGAATGAAATAATACCAGCGGCGGCTATAGAAGCCGCCCTCATCCAGCCCCAGCACCCGGTACGCCAGCAGGTTCGACTTGCGGAAGTCATAAAAAAGCCAGCCATCGAAACCCGCATCTCGAATGGCATGCTGAATGCGTTCCTGATCCATTGCTCTTTCTCTTTCTCGTCGCGCCAGCGTTCGATAGGTCTATTACTATTTGGGGAGTATGATAGCACATAGTTGCCCGCCTCTACGGCTGCCAGATATAATAGCGCGGTAATGGCTTCTTACACGTTCTTCTCACAAGAGAAGCGGTACCGACGAGAGAGAGAGATTGAATACGAGCGGTATAGTCTATGCAACACGGATAGTACACCAGGTTTGCGCGATGGTTCAGAAACAGCCCTTTCAAGCGCAGCCCGGCGAAAGGAGCGTAAGGTATGCGCATCCATCTGCAATGATACAATGCAACTGCCTCATAATCTCCGGCACCGTAACATCAATCTGATAGCGAAACGGCCACTCTCCTTTCGTCGGGTACACAACAGCTTTGATGCCTAGAATCCGTACTGCTAAACGAAGCTCTATATAGGTTGGAATATACGAGGGGTCGGTTAAGAGCGGGCGTACATTCGCTGCCCACTGTTCAAATTTGACAATCTCTGCCTCAAGCTTTGCGTTTTCTTCCTCTTGATCCTGTACGCTGTACAGGATCCCTTCTAAATCGCGTTTCTGTTTCTCCAGTTCGTTCATCCGTTCGGTTAAGGTAGCAAGGGTTTCATCATCAGTTGCGCGTTCAGCTAAGCTGTACAAATTCTTCATGGAGCGGCGTACATTTTCGAGCGTTTGCTCTATGTCTTCGGTGAACACTATAGGCTTCTGTGTCTTTCGTAACTCCGCAATCCGAAACCGGACCCAATCCGTGTTTTGTACAGCTTCACGAATGCGTGTCCGCACCATCTCATCAACAATGGACACATGAATTTGCGTCCGATGTCTGCCCTGGGTGGAGAGAAATCCTCTGTCCCAATGGCAGGAATATCGTGGAGGGTTGTTAGTTTGCTGCTTAGTCCCTCCAGCCGGATACACAACGAACATGCGCCGATTACACACCCCACAAAAGACGTATCCGGCGCGCAGCAATCCTAACTCTTCTCTAGGATGAGGATTATTGCGAAGGGATTCTTGCCTATTGATAACAAGCTGCTGTTGGACAGCTTCAAACTGGCAGCGATCAATGAGTGGGGGAGCGGTGCCTTCGGGTAAGCGTATCCATTCGTCACGAGGTCGAGGCTTTGACTCCATTCTGCCGGATCGGGGGTTTCTGACAAACTTATATCGGTTGGCGTATACTTCACCCATATAGATGGGATTATTGGCGATCAGGGCAATACTTCCAGGTAGCCACTTCCCAATTTCTCCCTTACGAGTTTTCCTCATCGGTGTTGGAATACCCAGGTCATTTAAGGCGACGGCGACTTTCACGAGGCTTTCACCGCTTTGGAGCAGGTCAAAAATATGCTGAGCTACCCGCCATTCTGTCCATGCTTTGCCAGAGGCGTCTACATGTACAATGGCGTTATTTAGCTCGTACCGTCCCTTTACCTCACGCTCGGTATCGACAAACACATACCCGTAGGCACATTTAGAATGGCCGTTCGGGGCTTTGCCGATCTCTACCCGATCACGTCTGCCCCGCTGCATGCGCATGTAGGATTGTTCACGTTCAATTTCAGCATACGCTGCCCGGAGTCCTAAGATGAGCCTCCCCATTGCATCGTCTTCAAATCTCTCTTTGGTTGTCTCCAGTCTGACGCCATACTTCTGAAGCAGATCGTAAATAATAAAAACCTCGACCTGGCGACGCGAAATGGCACGCACTTCTGTGACGACTAACACATCAAACTCACGGCGCTTTGCCGCTTCCAAGAGTCTGATAAGTTGGGGGCGCTCCATATAAGGGACGATTATCCAGAAGACGGCTTATGAGTGGAATGACGCGGTGACGGCCACCTCCACCAGCGCCACCGGCACCTACCTGATTGACTTTCCGGTCTTCAGCGATGTCGAAGACGCCGCCGGGAACCGCTATCGCTGTACTGGCACGGGCTACGATGGGCAGAGCGCCATGGGGCAAAACAGTGGGCTGACTAAGGGTCTGGTTACCAACGTGGACCAGCATACCTTCTGTGGCACGCCCCCCACCTTTACGGATCAGAGCGGGTTGGTGCGCCTCACCTACACCTACGATCCGTTTGGCAACCGGCTCACCACCACCGATCCCGACGCCAACGTGGGCGACACGGCGCACAAGGGCTGCACGGTGGGCGGCGCGACCTACACCACCTGCACGGCGTATGACACCACCTTTGCCGTCGTGCCGATCTCGATGACCAATGCGCTCAACCAGACGGCAAGCATGGGCTACACCCAGAACGCGGGAGGCGGCTTTGGCCTCTGGCCCACCTCGATGACTGATCTGAATGGGCAGACCACCAGCGCCACCTATGATGGGTTGGGGCGGCTGACGAGCCTGACGCTGCCGGGGGAGACGAGCGGACTGACGACGACCACCTCCTACACTTTCTGGTGTACGGCAGGCAGTGCTCAGAGTCCCTGTGTCGAGGTGGACACTACCCAGCGGCTCACTGCCACCACCACGATCACCGTCCGCGCCTTCTATGATGGCTATGGGCGGCTGGTGGAGACGCGCTCCCCGGCGCCCAATGGGCAGGATGTCGTGCATTTCCGCTACTATGATGCTTCCGGGCGCGCCGTGTTCGAGAGCATCGCGTATTTCGTCGCGGCCTACACCGGCGCGCCAGGCGCCGCGGCCTACTCCATCCCCGATAGCACGCAGCCGGGGACGAGCGCCACCTACACCAATCTGCGGTCAACGACCGTCACCGATGCCCTCTCGCACGCCTCGACCGCGACCACCTCGGTGGTCTGCGCGGCACCCGGCACGGGGGAGAGCGCCTGCTACGTGCAGACGCTGAGCGTCGATCCCTTGAACCATCAGGGCGGCGTCCTCTTTGATGCGTTGGGGCGCGCAACCTATGCCCAGCAGTATACCGGCACTAGTCCGGCCACCTACGCGGTCTATACGACCACGAAGTACACCTACGATTTCACTGGCAACCTGACGAAGATCCTGCATCCCGATGGGACCACCCAAACCACTTTCCAGTATGACATGGCCGGGCGGCAAACGAGCATGACCGATCCCGATCGCGGGACGGAAAGCTATGGCTACGACGCCGATGGCAACATCACCCAAACGACCGATGCCCGCGGCAGCGCAGGCGCCATCTACGCGGGCTACGATGGGTTGGACCGGCAACTCTGGCGCAACACCACCAACAGCCCGACCGGAGCCTCTGTCACTTACAGCTACGACAGCACGGCCAATGGCAATAAAGGCGCGGGTCGCCTCACCGGCGAGACCTTTACCGGCGGCCCAGGGCAGAGTCTCTCGGGCTCCTACAGTTATGTCTTTGATGCGCGGGGCCAGGAGACGCAGACGACGCTGACGGTCGGTGGGACCAGCTACCCGACCCAGGCCAGCTACGATGACGCTGGGGATATGTTGTCGCTGACCTATCCCAATGGGGACGTGGTCACCACGGGCTATACCGCCCAGGGCTGGCTGGCTGGCGTCACCCTCCAGCAGGACAGCGTGCAGACGAGCTTGCTGAGCAACCTGAGCTATACCGGAACCAGCGGGGCCGCCGGACGCTTTAGCAGCGCCAGCCTGAATGGGGGAACCTATACCCAGACGCACACGCATGACCTGCTGCTGCGCCTGACCGACACCAAAGTCACGCGCAGCAGCGATCAGACCACGCTCTTTGAGCAGGCGCCCTCCTACGACAGCGCCAGCAACGTCATCGGGCTCACCACCACGCTGGCCCAGGGGACCGATGTGCAGCAGTTCTGCTACCATGACCAGAACCGCCTAACCTGGGCGGGGTCCGTGGGAACTCCACCGTGTACCGGCACGGCCATCACCCCTGGCAGCCTGACGACCGCCCAGTATACCCAGAGCTTCGCCTACGACACGCTGGGGCGGCTGACCAGCGGACCACTGGGCGCCTACACCTATGGGGATGTGGCCCATGCGCATGCGGCGACCGCTATCGGCTCGGCCTACACCGCCAGCTATGACGCGGCGGGCAACATGACCTGCCGTGCGCCCACCAGCGCCACGACCTGCGCGGGCGGCGCGCCCACCGGGGCGCAACTCTCCTACGATCACGAAGGGCGCCTGACCGCCTGGCAGAATGCGCCGTGCTGCTGGGGCTGCCCGGCGGTCTCGCTCTATGATGGCGAAGGCCACCGCATCGAGCAGCAGACCACGCAGGATGGGACGACCACCACGACCCTCTACCTGGGCGGCCTCGAAGAGATCACCACCACCGGGACGACGACGACCACCACGACCTACTATGGTGGCCTCGCCCTGGCGGTCAACGGGGTGCTGTTCTATGTAATGACCGATGGGTTGGGCAGTCTTACCGAGGCGCTGGATACCAGTGGGAACGTCTCTGCGAGCCAGTTGTATGGTCCCTATGGCCTGGTTCGTTACAGCACGGGGACGATGCCCGGCTCTCATGGCTTCACGGGGCAGCACACCGATAGCATGACCGGGCTGGATTACTACGGCGCGCTATTATGACCCGCTGGCCGGCGCCTTCACCAGCGCGGATACGGTGCTCGATGGGCTGAATCGCTACGGTTATGTGGCGGGCAACCCGGAGACCTTCACCGACCCCTCTGGACACGAGTTTTACGAGCCGGAAGAGCGCATGGGGGGTGGTCCTGAAGGTAGTCTCTTCGGGGGTCCTGCTGGTGAAGAGCTTGATCCTGCGGGGATGGCGCTGCTCTGTGCAACTGTGTGCATCCCAAATACATATCCCCCCAAGCTAGACCTGGACCAGACCGGACCTCTGACCGATGACCAGTTGTGGCAACTGAAGGGGTATGGGTATATCCCTCCCAAATCGCCACCTTGTACGAGTCATTGTGGTGATGATGGCGGTGGCGGTGGTGGCGGTGGCGGTGGTGGTGGTGGTGGTGGGCCAAGTGATCCAGGCCCAATCAAGCAAACGCAGTTTGGTCCCGTCACATTCCAACTACCGCAAAGTGACTATTCTCTTGCAGAGCAGCGGCTTGCGCAACAGTTTGTTGATAGATGCAACGATGCGCTCTTGCTAATGGACGAAAGGGGTATACCCTGTGTCAGACAGCGTGTTGATAAACGTATAGACCATGCTGCTGGAAGGAATGGTCAGAGATGGGCACACAGTTGGGGGATCAGGAATGGTATGTTTCGGCCAAAGGGTTACGTTGCTGCGCATATACCAGATGCCCTGTGGACAGGAATGCGACAACCTCCTGCAGGGCCGAGGAGAGGATATATGTGGTTGCCAAAAAGGATGAACGACGCAATTGGAAAACAGGGGCAATGGGACTACCCTGTTGGTTTTTGGGTAACGGAATTCATCCTCAAATGGATATAAGAGAAAGTGTCGAAAGAAAGGATTATCAATCCGCCGGCACTGACGCATAAAGTGGCTCTGACACAGGTTCGGTTCGGTGAACATACGAGACAGATTAAGAAAGGAAGCGGGGGCATGGGTTTCTGGAGGTATAATAGGTCCAGAAATATGCCTTTTATACTACAGCGGTACTTCTTCTGAGAAGGCCCTTCTCTCCTCGTTTCGTGACAATCACGCGCTTGAACAGCGATAGTCCCTGGAATACAGACAGATGCTGCGCTTCAGAGCGACTGAGCTATGATTCAGTAGCACTGCAGTACTAAAACTCTACCAGATTGGGGCAAAGACAGACAGAGGTTCTTATCGCATAAAAGGACTGCAAATATTTGTAACATTCCAGGCAACACGGACTTCAGGCGGCAAGAAACTTATCGTGACTTTTGGCGGCTGTTAAGACTGCCAAACACATTTAACAGTTGGGAGCAGTGTGGAACTGAACCGCGCTTGAGTAACGGCTCGAAGGGTAAGGGACGTGTGGCGTGGTACCTCGCAACCAGGCGATGGGAAGGAGATTCGTTCTAATGCCAAAGAAGAAATATTCACTCAGCTTACAGGAGGTGCAGGTTCCCATCCGTGAACCGGTGATAAAATTTGGTGGACAGCCGGTGTGGCTTACGGAACCTCAATGGCCACTGAGCAGCCTGATTGGCATACCTATGCAGTTCATTGCTCAAATTCCGCTCTACTCTGAACTCTTTGGCCCTTTGCAAGCGCAGATGGCCTATGTGTTTATGACGGACCTGTTTATGAAGGGGGAGGTTCGTGCAGGTCGTACCGTTGCCACCGAGAACCCTGATAGGGGAGAAAACGCCGTGATTCTTCAACCGGGCATCTGGACTGGCCCGACGCTCCCGCTGACTGCAGGACCAACATTGTATAAGTATCCCGATATATCTTGTGAATATGCGGTTGAACTCCATCCTGGTGAGGATGCAGATGCACTTGCTTCCCCTTGGCCGGACCCATTTGAGGGAGACTTGAACGAGGAAGAAGAGGATGAAGACTATTTGGGCGAGGGAGATCCAGACCGTCAAACGGCGTGGGATCTCCGCTGGGAAGCATTCCATGAGGACAAGATTGGAGGAATCCCCGTACCCGCACCCAACTATGATGCCTTTCCTTATCCGGGCCAGGGAAAGTGGCAGTTAATCCTCCAGTTCGCTGAGGATACTGAGGGGATGCGCTATGAGATCAACTTTGGAGGCAACGGGGTGGGATATGCCTTACTCTCGGAAGATGGACGCAACGGGAGGTTTCTCTGGATGCGTCCCTGATGGACCCAAAATGAGTGTGACTGGACGTAATATCGGCCCATTAGGCCCACCGCAAATTTGTACAACGCCATGCCTTAGCAGATAGAGGATTCAGGCCAATTTGCTTACCTTAGCAGACATATTTGCTGGGTTTTCGTCTGGTTTTCATCTGCTAAACTTCGTTAGCAGATATAACGTATGGTTGTCACCAAGGCTGGTAGAGGCTGGCTTCCTCATCTTAGCGTTGTAAATTTCATCGACGAGCCTAATAAGCCGACACCAGCGACGAAGGATACAGTCCTCGACGGGCTGAATCGTTATGGCTATGTGGCGGGCAACCCGGAGACCTTGACCGACCCCTCTGGACACCTCCAGGTTTGTGAGGAAGAAGAATGCGGCACCCTCTGGACTGCACCCCATCCACCGGACCAGTGGATCAAGTCAACTCAGCAATACATACCATCTGAGCGGCTTCAAACTCAGCCGGAGGCAGATAGCCTAAGCTTGAATGAAGCCGCTTGGTATTGTACACCGCCTCGATGAA
>DATBHW010000027.1 GCA_036557285.1 Ktedonobacterales bacterium | reverse complement strand
GCGAAGCCGATCCCAAGATGAGCCTTCTCTCCCTTTATGGGATAAGATCCCAGGCAGACTACCTGGTAATAGGCTGGAGGTGTAAGCACCGTAAGGTGTTGAGCTAACCAGTACTAATGATCGAATGGCTTAGCTGCCCTTCTCTTCGTCAGGTCAGCAGAATTGAGTCAATTGACAGTTCTGATCCGTGTGTCACGGCGCTTATGCAGTCGTGGTTTTGCGCATATTGCAGCGCGGCCGCGCTTCTCGTTAGCAGGCCCAGTCGAGTTCTCCCTACGGGGGTGCTCCTGGGCCTGCTCTTTTTATCGGAGCTGCGCCCCATCGCGCTGGCAAAACTTCGCGTCCGAGCGATTCTCCGCGCCACAGCGAGGGCAGACCATCGGCAGCTTCGTCCCATCATTGCGGCAGAACCTCGCCTGGGGCTTATTCAGAAAGCCACAGGTGGGGCAGATCAGCGGTATCTCGGCTGGCGCGCCCGGCGCTGCGCCCCCTTTCTCCCCAGGAGCCGCGATCACCGCCCGAAACTCCGCCGCCAGCGCCCCAGCCGTGTGCGGGCGCTCTTCGGGTCGCGGAGCCATGGCCCGGCGCAGCAGCGCCTCAATCTCCAGCGCCACGCGCGGAGCCAATCCTGCCAGCGTCGGCAGAGGCTTTGCCCCTTGCTCCAGACGACCCGCCGAATCGGCGCGTGGGACGCCGCCCCAGAGCAGCCGATAGAGCGTGACGCCCAGCGCGTACATATCCGCAGCTCGCCCCGTCGCTGTCCCGCGCCGCGCTTTCCCAAAACCTCCCAGCATCAGCCAGCGTTCGCGCAGCAAAAGGTTCGATGGCTTCAGATTGCAGTGGAGGACGCCCCTGGTATGCGTGTAGTCCAGCGCCGCCGCCGCCTGATCCAGATAATACGCCACCTCTTCCAGCGGCAGGCCATTGTTGCCGTTCGCGGCACGCAGCCGATCCTCTAGCGACCCACCAGCGGCATAATGCATCACCAGATAGGCGACGCCATCTTGCTGGCCGAAATCATAGACGGGCAGGATATTGGGGTGATCAAGGGAGCCGCTGAGGCGGGCCTCGGCCTGGAACTGCTCTATCGCAGCGGGGAGCGTGGAGACCTTCATCGCTACCCATCGCTCCAGCCGTTCATCGCGCCCTTGATAGACCTCAGCAGGGTTGCCCTTCGCCAGCAGGCGCTCGAACCGATACTGCCTCAGCGTTTTGCCAACCAGGCTTCCCACAAATACCCTCTCTCCGTTTTCTACTGGATTGCCCAGGGGGAGCCAATGAACACTCCCGCCTGCTGCGCGCTCTTCCGATAATCTGCTGAGATTATAGCATGTCCAGAAATGGCGTCTGGCCCTGGACAGTGCTGCCCGCGAATGGTACAATCGTTCCACTATGAGCAAACAAGAGCAAGCATCGTTTCTTCCAACCGGCCAGACCCCGCCCAGGCGTGGAAGGCCAAGGACCAGCAGCGGAGCGCAAGAAAACGGCCAGGCGGGCGCTCGCGCCGAGGCTGCCGCTGCGCTGCCCTTTCCAGAGGGCGCTCCGGCGCTGCCCGATGAACAGCCAGTCACAGTCATCCGCGACAGCCTCTATGATCGCATCCCCCTGGGCGCGGCGGAGCATGCCTTGATTGGTTCAGCGCCGTTTCTACGCCTTCAGGATGTCAAGCAGTTGGGATTTGTCTATCGCATCTGGCCGGGCGCAACCCATACGCGCTATGAGCATAGCCTGGGCGTCTACTATCTGGCGCTGCGTGCCCTGCGCTCGCTGCTGGCCCGGAAACACGACGGCGGCCTGGCCGACATAAGCGTAACGGACCTGCGCGCTACCCTGGCTGCCGCGCTGCTGCACGACATCGGCCATTATCCTTTCTCGCACGCGATTGAGGAACTCGGCCACCCGATTGTTTCGCATGAAAAAGTTGGCCGCAGCATCATCGAGCGCAGCCCCATCGCCGCCGTGCTGGAGCGCGAATGCGGCGTCTCGCCGGGCCGCGTGGCCGATCTGATCGACCCACCGCGCGGGGCCGCGCTGCCAGGGAGCGATGCCCTGCTGGTGCGCTTGCTCAGCGGGGCGCTGGATGTAGATAAGCTTGATTACCTGCCGCGCGATGCCCGCGCCTGCAACGTGCCGTATGGCGGCGTGGATGTGAGCCGCCTGTTGGGGGCGCTGCGCGTGGCCGATGTGCATGGGCAGCAGCGATTGGTCGTCACACAAAAAGGCATCAGCGCCCTGAACTCGCTGCTGCACGCCCGCCAGGAAATGTTCGATAACGTCTACTGGCATCATACCAACCGCGCCATGATGGCGATGCTGCTGCGCGCGGTGCAAGATGCGCTGGTCGAAGAGCAGGTGCGCCCAGCCGACCTGCCCGGCCACGACGATCACTCCCTGCTGGCCTTGCTGGCAGCAAGCCGCATGCCCGCCAGCACGCGGACGCTGGTGGAGGCGCTGCGCCTGCGCCACCCCTATAAGAGCGTGCTGGAAGTGAGCATGCGCGTCGGCAGCCTCTTCAATCGGCTGGATGCGCTCTTCTGGGATCAGGGCAGGCGCCGCCGCGTCGAAATCGCCCTGGCCGCCGGACTGGCCGAGGGTCTAGGGCGTCCTGTCGCGCCCCACGAGACGCTGATAGATATTCCCAAACCGGAGAAATGGGAGATGGAAGTCTGGGTGAGCTTTGCACACCCGCCGCTGGGCATACAGCCCCTGATGACCTGGGTCGAGGCCACCGGCCAGCTTCCCGCCGACCTCTCCAAATACGAACAGCATCAGCGGCGCATTCGCATCGTCGCCGCCGAACCCATCGCCGCCGCCGCGCGCGCCCGCCGCGACGATCTGCTTGTGCCGCTGCTAGAGCGGGCGCTGATCTAAGGTATCAGTTGCTGATTGTATCAAAAATCTTGTTTCTCGATGCTCTTGACAAGAGGTAACATAGGTGTTACCATCTGCATATGGGATGGCGTGTTGAGTATTACGAACAAGAAGATACGGTACAGCCAGCGGAAGTCTTCGAGGATGCCTTGAAGCGAACACATCGAAAGCTAGCGACCAAACTGGAAAGTATTGTGTTATCGTTAGAAATCTACGGTCCACGTCTTGGTGGGGGACTCATCGAAGCATGCCGAGGCTATAGCGGCTTGTGGGAATTGCGAGCCATCTTCAGCGGATGGCTTGGTCGTGAGATGTTTGGCTTTGATGGGGAACGTGTGGTTCTCCTTCATGGCTATATCAAGCGGGCAGGAGAGCCTGCCTCGGCGCGTGATCTGAAACAAGCCTTTGCCTATTGGCAAGACTACCAACGCACGCACAGGATCAGCCCTGAAATACCAGAAGAGGAGGCATAGCGATGAGCCGCTTTCATCAACGCTTGCGTAAAGATTTGGAAGACCCGGAAGTGGCTGCTGATTTCTATCAGGCGACAGCAGAGATTGCCCTCATGCAAGCGTTGGAGGAGGCGCGCAAGTCGTTTCATCTTACCGAAAAGGAGCTTGCCGCCAGGATGGGTACGCAACGCGAAGCCATCACGCGCCTGTTCAACGCAGAGCATGCCAACCCGACACTCAGCACTATCACCAGCCTGCTTTCTGCGCTAGGGTTGCATGCTGAGATCACTCTGCGGCCTGCTTTCCCTGATGAAGCGCCCATCGAAGCAAAATTTGTTCCGGCGGCTCCATCCTCATAAGCAGGGATAATCGCATCTACACCAGGCTGTGGAGCAGTTGGTTGATCCAGTCGAGCGCGATGCCGCCCAGGATCGCCAGGATCAGCGCCAGCACGAGCCGCTCGATGGGGAAGGGCATCGAACGCACATCCTTCACGTCGCTCTCCTGCGTGCGGTAATACTGCCAGGTCACATACTCCTGAAGGGTGCGCAGATCGGTCTGATCGGTGGCCTGTGGCTGCGAGCGACTGAGGCGCTGGGCAATCTCATTGCGACGCAGCGCGAGTTCGCGCAGCCGAGCGCCGCGCCAGCGCGCCATGCCCTCGCTAAAGGGCAGATTAATCAGAAACACATAGGGCAGGATCAGCGCGCCCATGTAAACGAGCAGGCGCGCGCTCACAAACGGCCATCCAGACGGCAAGAGAGAACTCGCGCCAACGTTATAGATGCTGTTGACCAGCACCGCTACGAAGAGCAGCGTAATGGTATGAAACGAGAGCAGTTCCAGCGCAGGCCGCAGGGCATAGCGCCGCGCCTCCGGTGAGCGCGTGGGCTGCCCAAGCAGCGCCTTCACCATGCGTGCCTGCACGATTACCGTGAAGGGGAGGGAAAAGACGACGATCATCGCCAGGCAGATGATGGGAAACAACAGTGTGAAGAACACGCGATCCATCTGGAAGGGCTGGACCAGAGTGGTCTGCACGAAGCTGGTCATATAGGCGCCTACATCTTCGGTTCTCCCGGCGTGCGTATCGCTAAAAAAAGCGCGCGCCACGAAGCCTATAAGTACCAGTAACCCCAGCAAGCCGATGACAAAGAGCGTACCCAGCGTCGTCAGCCAGACGCGCAGGAAGACACGCAGCGGCCCTGAGTCGGTTTTGACGCTGATGCTGGAGCGCAGGGTGCGCGTGAAGATCATGCTCTGGCGTCGTGTCAGCGCGTACCCGATGATCAAGGAAAGCGGCTCGGAACCTGTCGTGCTGAACCAGAGGAGAAAGAGCGCGCTCAGTCCGGCGAGAACCGTAGGCGCCAGTGATCCCGGCAGGTTGTTGGGCAGCAGCACATTCATCGCGCCAAAGAGAAACGCCAGCAGCAGGCTTGTCACCATGCCCAGGATCGGCAAGCCCATGACCAGCAAATAGTCGAAACCAGTGATCCCTGCCAATCCCACCCGGCCATGCGCCCGGTAGAGGACGCGCCCGCAGGCGGTTGGGTCGGGAGGCGCGCCGCTGCTGGTATCCATGCAGCGTTTCCACTCTAACAACGAACGACTATACAGGCGCACGCGCCTTCGCCAGAGCCAGCCGCCGCGCGCTTGTGGATTTTGTTCGGCGCGCTGACACGCCTCGTGAATCTCGACCAGTTTTTGCTCCAGGGCGTCGGTCACGACGTTATAGCCGGGATTGCTCGTCAGGTCATTAAGCTGATCGGTTGCCATTGCCTCCCAGACCCCATCTGCAATGCGGAAATAGGTCTGGACATACTGATGCATGCTGCGCCGGTTCTGGCGAATCAGCCCGGCGCTTGGAATCTCATCGAAGAGAACGAGCAGTTGATCGGCCAGAGTGGTCATGGTACCCTGGGCATCCACCTGCGCCTGAATAGTCTGGGCTGCCCGCGCCGCGCCCGGCAGGCTGAGCGCAGTGTTTTGCTGCATCATCGGTTCGGTAGATTCTTCTCTCAACATGGCAGACGCTCCTGGTTGGCTCAGATGCCTATTTCTCCGGCTATCTCAGCTTCAGATGTCCTCCCCTTCTCCCCATACGTCTATTCTAGCAGGGCGGCAGTGGTGATGCAACGCTCAGTTTTCTCTTGCGCCCGCGAGCAGCAGCGCCTGTCTGCGCAGCGGCAAGAAGCGGCGTCGGCCTCGTTCAACCC